>PMLI01000154.1 GCA_003158835.1 Acidimicrobiaceae bacterium | reverse complement strand
CGCTGGTGCCGCCGGCGGTACCGACGTTCGGGAACTTCAGTTCGGCCTACCAGCAGGGCGACCTAGGCCCCGAGGTCCTGAACACGGTCCTTTATTCGGTGTGCGCGGCAGGGATCTCGACCGGTTTGAGCCTGCTCATTGCGTTCCCTATCGCGAGCAAGCTCGTGCGGTGGTCGTCGTCCATCTACGCCTGGTTCGTAATCGGTATCTGCCTACCTTTACCCATCATCCCGCTGTTTATCGAAGCCCGGGACCTCCACCTGTACGACAACCGCATCGGTTACATCCTCCTGCACGTGGAGCCGGGCCTACCGCTGGGCGTCATCCTGTTGACGGCGTTCATTGCCTCGATCCCGATCGAGATGGACGAGGCCGCCTGGCTGGACGGGGCCGGTTACGTCCGCTACATGGCCGCCTTCGTGGCCCCCCTGGCGTGGCCGAGCATAGTCATCACTTTCCTCTATTCGCTCCTGGGTGTTTGGAACGACATCATCGGCCCTGTCGTCTTCCTCGCCAGCCCCAACCTGTACCCGGTGTCCCGGGGCGTGTACTCCTTCTACAGTTCCAACCAGAGCGCTTACACCCTTCTGGCCGCGGCCGTGATCATCGTCAGCGCGCCGGTCGCAATGCTCTTCGTGGTCTCCCAGCGCCAGCTGTTGCGAGCCACCATGGGGATGCGCTGATGACCGCCCCGGTTAGGCGCCGGCAGGTTGTCCGCGCTTATCCATGCGGTCTACAGTAATATACGAATTACCGGGACGCTCGGGCCAGCACCAGGCTCACCGGCCAACCAGAGAGGCAAGTCTTATGAGCGCGAGTGAAGAGTACCTGCAATCCTGTCGGGACACACTGGAGAAGCTCCGCACGAGTCAATTGCCGGCGATAGAAAGTGCCGCCGACCTTATTGCGGAACGCGTCGCGGCGGGCGGGATCATCTTCACCTTCGGCACCGGCCATTCACATGAACTGGCCGAAGAGGTCGCCTACCGGGCCGGTGGCGTCGTACCGGTCAGCCCGATCCTCGAGCCGAGCCTGACCGGCTCCACCGAGGTGGGCAAGAGCGAGTTCCTCGAGCGTCTCGAAGGCTTCGCACCCCACATCCTCGACTATCACCACGTCGGCAAAGAAGACGTGCTGATCATTATTTCGAACTCGGGCCGCAACGGCGTACCGGTGGAAATGGCCATCGAAGCGCACCGCCGGGGCATCCCGGTGATCGCCCTGACCTCGCTCGCCTACTCTCGCCAGGTGTCCTCCCGAGCGGCCTCGGGCCAGAAACTGTACGAACTGGCCGATGTCGTGATCGACAACTGCGCTCCTCACGGTGACGCGGTGGTGGAACTGCCGGGTGTGCCCCAGCCCGTCGGGCCCATGTCCACGGTGGGCGGGGCGGCCGTCATGCACGCCGTCATGGTGGGAGTGGCCGAACGCCTGGTGGGCAAGATGGACCCGGTGCCCGTCTTTTGGAGCGGCAACCTGGACGGGGTGACGGAGAAGAACTACGAGATGATGGTCCCGTACCGCGCCCGCATCCGGTTCTGGTGATGCTTACACGCGGTCCTGGCGATGCCCCATCGGGCCCTGGTGATCGTCGCCAGATGACCCCATCGCGGCCATGACGGTACTTCAGGGTGGCCGGGTCGTCACGCCCGGCGGGGTCATCGAGGACGGGCAGGTGACCGTCGAGGCCGGGAGGATAACCGGCATCAGTCGCGGTCCGGCTCCGTCCGGCGCCGTCGACCTGGGTGGGAGGTGGCTCCTGCCCGGGTTTATCGACGTGCACGTGCACGGCGGGGGCGGCTATGACGTCACGACATCGCCCGAAGAGATGGCGGGTGCCGTCGCCTTCCACCGCCGGCATGGCACCACCCGCACGCTCGTCTCGCTCGTCACCGCCCCCCCGGACGACCTGGTCCGGCAACTGGGCTGGGTGGCGGACGCCGTCGCCGCCGGCCCCAGCCCGTCCGGCCACGTCGTCGGCGCTCATCTCGAAGGCCCGTTCCTGTGCGACGCCCGCCGCGGCGCCCAAAACCCCGTCCACCTGCTGGCGCCGGACCGCCGGACCTTTGCCAGGTTTGTCGAAGCGGGGAAGGGCGCGGTACGCAGTATGACCATCGCGCCCTAACTGCCCGGTGCCCTGGATCTCATCGGCGACGTCGTGGAGGCGGGGGCGGTGGCCGCCATCGGGCACTCCGACGCCACCTACGCCGAGGCCCGGGCCGCCATCGACGCCGGGGCGGCGGCGGCCACCCACCTGTTCAACGGCATGCGGCCCCTGCACCACCGCGAACCCGGCATCGTCGGGGCTGCCCTCGTTTCCGGCATCGCCTGCGAAGTGATCAACGACGGCGTGCATGTCCACCCCGCCATCACGACCCTGGTGGCCAGCGTGCCCAGGCGCATGGTCTTCGTCACTGACGCCATCAGGGCGGCCGGGATGGGCGACGGGGACTTCTTCGTCGGTGGCCTCCACGTCCGCGTTTCCAACGGCCAGGCCCGGCTGGCGGGGACCGACACCCTGGCCGGGAGTTCGCTCACCCTGGACAGCGCCCTGCGGCGGGCCGTGCGTGAGTGCGGATTGTCGATCGAGGTGGCGTCAGAGGCGGCATCGGGCAACCCCGCCCGCCTGCTCGGCATCGACGACGACTGTGGCGCCATCGCGGTCGGCCGGGCCGCCGACCTAGTCGTGCTGGACGAGGACCTTAGGGTCGTGGGGGTTATGGCGGGCGGAGAGTGGGATCCTCCGGTTCCGGCCCCGGGCCCCGGGCCGGCGTGGTCATGGGCCCCTCGGTAGGGCGAGCCCTACCCCTGGCCCGCCCCCCGGCGCTCCGCCGTTGATGCCGGTGGGCCAGGACGGGCACGGGACCGTGGGCCAGGACGGGCACGGGACCGTCTGGGTCGGAGTGGACGTGGGCGGGACCAACGTGCGGGCGGGAGTGGTGGGCGAGGAAGGGCACCTGCGCAGCTGGGTCTCCTACCGGCACGGGATGAGCCCGGGGCAGTTCCACGTGGTCTCCGAGGCCGCCGGCCAGGCCTTGGAGATGGCCCATGTGGCGTGGGCGGACGTAGCCGCGGTGGGCGTCGGCATAGCCGGGCTGGTCGACTCCAAAGCCGGCTTCGTCATCGATGCGGGCAATCTGGGCTGGCACGACCTCGCCCTGGGGCCGGAGCTGTCGACCCGCCTGGGCGTGCCGGTCGTGATCGAAAACGACGTGTGCGCCTCCG
Organism: Acidimicrobiaceae bacterium; assembly: GCA_003158835.1. GTDB lineage: Bacteria > Actinomycetota > Acidimicrobiia > Acidimicrobiales > Palsa-688 > Fen-671. Next base: position 928 of record PMLI01000154.1, on the reverse strand, counting down.
CCGTGGCCGAGCTGGCGGCCCTGCCGGGTGGGCCCGTCTCACCCTGGCTGTACCTGTCGGTCGGCACCGGGGTCGGAGCCTGCGTGGTCCTCGACACGGCCGACGGGCATCCCTTGTGCCTGAACGTCGGTCATCTCCCCGTTCCGGGCGGGTCGCGGCTATGCCCGTGCGGCAAGTACGGGTGCCTGGAGACGGTCGCCTCGGGCACCGCCTTCACCCGGGCGGCCCGCGCCCGCATCGCCGCCGACCCTGACCACGTGCTCCACGCCCGGGCTGCGACTATCACGGGCCAGGATGTGGTGGACAGCGCCCTGCGGGGTGACGCCATCAGCCTCGAAGCCCTGGCCGGCGCAGGCGAAGCGTGCGGCGGCGCCGTCGCCAACCTGGTCAACATGTTCATCCCGGCCGGGGTGGGTCTCTCCGGGGGGATGATGGGGCCGGGCTCGCCCTACCTGGCGGCCCTGCTCGAGGCGGCCCGCCGCGACATCACCGAGTGGATGCAGGCGCGCTTCGAGTTCCAGTGCGCACGAGTGGGCGAAAAGGGGGGCGTGACCGGCGTCGTCGAGCTGGCCAAACGCCGGCTGGCCGAGCCGGCCGGTCCCCGTCCCGGGCCCAGTCCGGGCAGCCCGCCCCGACCATGATGGCCACCTCCCTCCTGCTGGCCGATGTCGGTGGTACCCACGTACGGCTTCGCCACGTGGGACCGGGGGGCGAGATCCTCAACGAACTGCGCGAGATCGGGTCGGGCGTCGGGGACGGGACCATCCGCTCGCTCATGGACGAACTGAGCGCAGTGGTGCGCCGTCCCGGGGTGGTGCCGGCGAACGTCCCTGGAGAGCTCCACGTGGTCATAACCTCCCGGGGCCTGGCGGCCGGGCAGGACGAACGAGACGCCATCAGGCAACTGGCCGCCTTCCTCAACGCCGCC
>PMLI01000200.1 GCA_003158835.1 Acidimicrobiaceae bacterium | reverse complement strand
TCCTGGCTACGACCGTCAACTTCATCGGTGAGCCGGGCCGGCAGCCACTAAGCTGGGCCCTGAGCCCCCTGGACCTCGTCCGCGTTGCGCCACGGCGCAGTTTGGGTTGCTCACACTTCAGGAAAGAGCCTGAATAGAACCGCGCATTGCCGCGGTCAAGTTGCAGAAAGGAAAACGCAACTGATGAAAGACGCCCAGATCGAAGAGCTACTCCTGCAGGCCTTGGAGACCGAGCAAAACGGGGCCAAGGTCTACGAAACAGCACTCAAATGCGTGACCAATAAGGGCCTGCGTGAGGAGTGGGGCAAGTACCTGGCGGAGACCAGGCACCACATTGCAGTCGTCGAGAGGCTCTTCGGCGAGCTCGGCCTCGACCCCAAGGCTTCCAGCCCGGGCCGCAAAAACGTTCATCACATCAGCTCTGCGCTCATCTCGGCCATGGAAACGGCCCTCGGCGAAGGCCCCAGCGACGCGGCCCAGCTGGTGGCAGCCGAGTGCGTGACACTGGCCGAGTACAAGGACCACCTCAATTGGGAACTGATCGGCGTAGTGGCCAAGAGCGTCACCGGGGCGCGGGCCGAGTCGCTGACCGCGGCTTACCAACAGGTCGAGGACCAGGAAGACGAGCACCTGTACCACACCATCGGCTGGGCCCGAGAGCTGTGGATCCAGTCGCTCGGCCTGCAAGCCGTGCTTCCTCCGCCCGAGGAACGGCGGGACGTCCGCACGGAGGTAGGGGCGGCGCGCGCCAAGGGCGCACGCGAACAGATGACGTTCTGACCTTGGTGGTCAGGTGATGGCCCGGCCGAGCAGATGGCGGAGGGCAGGCTCCAGCTCGGGATAGCGAAAGTGGTGCCCCGCACCCAAAAGGACCTTGGGCTCGACCCGCTGGCTGGCCTCGGCGACCTCCCGGCGGCCCTCGGGCCCGAGTACCAGCTGCACCGCCAGGCCGGGGACGGTCAGCACGGCCGGCCGGTGCAGGGCCCGGGCCAGAGCGGCCGTGTACTCGTAGTTGCGCACCGGCTGTGGGCAGACGGCGTTGACGGGGCCACTGAGGGCCGGGTCGAGCAAGGCGCGGTAGTAGACGTCCACCAGGTCGTCTATCCCGGTCCACGACGTCCATTGCTGACCGCGGGCCAGCCTTCCTCCCAGGCCGGCCAGGAACACCGGGTAGAGCAAACCGAGCACTCCCCCCCGGGGCGACTGGACGATGCCCGTCCGCAGCCTGACGACCCGTAGCCCGGCCCCACCGGCCGGCTCCGTGGCTTGCTCCCACCTGGCCACCACGTCCGCCAGGAAGCCGTCGCCCTGCGAGCTGGCCTCCGTCAAGACCTCGTCGCCCCGGTCGTAGCCGTAGTAGCCGATGGCCGATGCGCTCACGAAGACAGACGGTCCCCTACCCCGGCCGGCCGCGGAGGCAGCCACTTCCGCCAACCGCCGGGTGGGCCCGGTCCGGCTGTCCAGGACGGCCCGCTTGTGCCGCTCACTGAAGCGCCCGGCGATAGACGCTCCCGCCAGGTGCACGATGGCGTCCACCCCGTCCAGGAGGTCGGGAGCCGGGTTATCGGTGTCCCAGTGGCGTTCTCCCGGCCCGGAGGGGGCGCCCCGCACCAGCCGCACCACCTCATGGCCGCCCGTGGTCAAGAACGGGGCCAGGGCCGAGCCGATCAGGCCCGAAGCCCCCGTCATGGCCACGGTCATCGGCCCGGCCCGCCACGGCCGGCCCCGGGAGTGGGAGGCAAGGTCGTCCGCCAACTGGCGGTGACGGTAGGCGAGGATGCTCCTCAACAGGGCGGCCGGCACCGGGGTGCGTACCTCGTCGGAGACCCTGGTGGCGCCGGCGCCGGCCTCGCTGAAGACATGGGTGTGCCGCCACCCGAACAGCTCGAAAGGCATGGACGTCACCTCGTCCACGAAACGGTGCGGCGGGTCGTAACCCTCCGGGCGGTGCTGGGCCACCCAGCGCAGACCGCCCGGAAAGGCCAGCACCGCCTGCCCGTCCCGCAGGGAGGTCGCCTCGGCTACCACCTTCCCCGGCAACCAGGGAGGCGAAAGACGGGCCAGAGCACCGGGCCGGCCGTGCCAGGCGAACACCTCGGGCAGTGGTACTTCGACGGTGCTGGTGTAGGAAAAACCCATACCACCGAAGCTACGTCTCATCCCGGAGCATGCAGGCACGGGCCCGAGTAGATCGCCCCTGTCCACCAGAGAACGGGGTCAGTTTATGCTGACAAAAACCCAAAAACGAACCACGACACCCCCGCCAAGTACAGGTCAAGGGGTGCCTTGGCGGGCACCGCGCCCCCTACGGGCCCACACCAGCGGTCGCCGGAGGTAGGCCCGGACGGCGGGTTCCCGCCGCCCCAGGGCCCTTCGGGCCAGAGCGCCCAGGAACCGCCGCCCCCGCACCCGCAACAGCAGCTCGCCGTGCTCGAGAGGGCTCACGGCCCCGACTGGGAACGGCCGCAGGTGGGCTCCCTCGTAAGGCTCGCAGACCCGCACGGCCGGGGCGCCCGCCGCCCGCACTGAGGCGCCCGTCTCCTCCGAGCCCGCCGTCACCAGTTCGGCCGCACCCCACAGGGGAGCCCAGAGGCTCCAGGGCCCACCGCCTGCACCCGTGACGACGACCTCGGCGTGGCGGAACGACGACAGGGCGGCCGCCAGCGAGCGGGGGCCGCTCCCGGTGCGGCCGGGTGTGGGCCACCCCGGGACCACGCACATGACCACCCGGTCGCAGGCGAGATGGCGGCCCAGCCGGGCGACCTCGCGTCCGATGCCACGGGCGCCGGCCGCCCTGAGCACCAACGGTGCCGCGCTCGGGCGGGGGGACACGACGACGACGTCCAGGCCCGCGGCCCAGGACCGCCGCACGGCGGCCACGGTGGCCGCCGCCGCCGGCCCGGGCACGGGCGGGTAGCTCCCCACCACCAGGCACCTGGGAGCCGTCACAGGGCGGCCCGCAGGCTGGCCTCCATGCGGTCGAGCACGGTGGGCCAGGTGTAGTTCTCGATGACGTAGCGCCGGCCGGCCCGCGCCATCTCGGACGCCAGCTGGGGCCGGGAGGCGACCAGGCCGAGGCATTCGGCCAACCCGGCGCGGTCCGAAAAGGTGACGCCTCCCCCCGAGCGCCGGCAGTGCCAGGCCACCACCTCGCTCTGATCGAAGGCGATCACCGCCGTGCCCGCCAGCCATGCCTCCATGACAGTGCGGGAGAAGCTTTCCATCCGGCTCGGCTGCACGTAGGCCGTCGCCGCCGCAAAGGCGTTGTCCCGCTCCTGGTCAGGGACATAGCCG
>PMLI01000222.1 GCA_003158835.1 Acidimicrobiaceae bacterium | reverse complement strand
GTGGCGTCACCGAAAGCGAATACTCCACCGTCCCCGGCTACGACCCAGTAACCCTTGCCGTCAGGAGTGACCGCCATGCCGACGGCGGGCGAGCGCAGGTGCAGGTTCTGGTGGGGCCCGAACGACCTGGCGTCCCCAAAAGGAAATACCGATCCGTCGGCCCCGAGTAGCCAGTAACCGTCGTAGTCCACCGTGGCGGCGATCGCCACGGTGGGCACGGGCGCGCCGGCGCCGTGTTCGGAGCCGTAGTCCACGGCGCTGCCGAACGCGGCTATATCGCCGGTGCTGGTGACGACCCAGTAACCCGCACAACGACCCGTGCCCTCGGAGGCGGCCATGGCTCGGGCGCCCCCGGTTGCGGCGACGTCGGCTGGGCCGGCACAGGCCCGGGCGGCCGGCGGGGGCGCGGTGTTGATGCCCGTCGGCTTGTTACCTGTCGTCGTCCCCGAGGGGGTCGTGCCGGTGCCGCCCTGGCCGGCGCCGGGCCCGCACAGGGCACCCGTGGTGAGGTCGGCGCCACCGAGGTAACCGAGGCCCGCCGCCATCGAATACCCACCGGAGGCCGAGGCCTCGTACAGGCCCGAGTTGGTCCCGCTCAGGTCGTTGTTCCCGGATGTCACCGCCCCGGTCAAGTCCGCCGGCCCGCTGTACAAGAGCGGGTTCAGGAAGCCGATCTTGGTGGGGCAGGACCGCTCGGACAGCAGGACGGCCGCTCCCCACGACGGCGTGGCCAGGCTGGTGCCTCCGAACCCGGTCCAGTCGCCGAAGTCGCTGCAGTCCCGGGACGGGCAGTACTGGGCGTAAGGGTCGCCGGCCAGTGCCGACACGTCAGGTAGTTCCCGGCAGCCCTGAGCACCCAGGTTGCAGGAGGCGGACGGAGGCAGGGAAGCGGGCTGGTAGCCGGGGCGGGGCCAGATGGTGCTGGCCCCGCCCCCGCTGGCGCCCTCCGCGCTACAGCCCGTGCCGAGGCAGTTGGAGGCGGTGGCACTGCGGCTGTTCCAGACGTACTGGGCCCCCGCCACCGTGTCGCTGGCCGTCCCGCCGACGGCGGTCACCATGGGGGCCGACGCCGGGTCGTCGACGGCCAAGGCCTTGCTGTGCGTCTCTTGCAGGCAACCCTCGGAGCCGTCGTCGCCCGCGGCCACGAGGATGGTCTGGCCCTGAGCGGCCGCCTCTTCGTACAGAGCCTCTTCGGCCTGGTAGTAGGAGCTCCCCAGCCCGGTGTCCGGTTCGCAGGAGCCCCACGACGAGGTGATGACGTCGGGCAAGCCCCCGCTGGCCGTACCCGAGACGGCCAGCTGCCAGGGCCCGAGGCCCGTGCCCGCCTGGTTCGACTCGTAGACGACGACTGTCGCCTTGGGTGCCAGGGCCGCCACTACTTGCAGGTCGGCGGCCACCTCCGTGTTCGTTTGCGTGGGGGGGGAGCCGGTCGGGACGTAATAGATGGTCAGCGCCGCTCCCGTGCACGCCTCGTACTCCGATACAGCCTGGCTGTCGCCCAGGGCGTACTCGATCAGGCCAATGGTCTCGCCCTGGCCCTGGTCGCCCCGGTTGTAAAAGCCGTTGAAGCCGTAGACCGAAGCCAGCTGGGACGGGGTCAGCCCGGCGTTGGCGATCCCGCCGCAGGCCCCGCTGACCTGCCCCTGCCTTTGGCTCTGGGTGGTCGGGCGTCTCGGGGCGGCTGGGAAACGCACCAGGTTGCTCACCTGCTCGACCCAAGGCTCGAGACCGTCCACGAAGTTGACCGCCCCGGCCAGGCGCGCCGGCAACCGGGGGGCCAGGGGGGCCCCCACGACGTTGTCGCCTCGGGCGGTGCGTAATTCGACCAGAGCCGTGCCGAACGCCTTCTCCAGCTGGGCGGCCGTGCCTGTGACGGCTTGGGCCAAGTGGTCCCGGGACAGCGGCCCGACCCGCAGGCCCTGCGCTTGGAGGTACTTGTCGAGTGCCGCGACCCGGGGGGCGGGAGAGCCGAAGCGCTCGGCGAACTGCGGCACACTCAGGAAATGGTGGTACTCCGGGTTGCCCGGCACCGACACCGCGTTGGCCAGGGATTGCAGGCCGGCGGCGTCGGCGGACCGTAGGTAAAGCTCGAGTGGCACGGTCGAGGACGGCGGTGCCGTCCCGAGCACTTTCGCTCCGAACAGGGCGGGCGCGGGCGGGGTGGTTCCGGCCAGCCGGACCATGGCGCCGGGGACGGGCGCCATCAGCGCCCCCCGGACCGGAGCGGTCGCCACCCGGGGTACCGAAGCGGCCGCCGGAGCGGCGGTGGCGGAGCCGAGCAGCGCCGCTGAAGCGATGGTCGCTACGACCGCGACCAGAACCGAAGATGCGGGCCTCCTGTCCGGGGAGATTCGCACCACCTCTTTCAAACCACCTCTTTCGCTCTACGGCCGGGACGGGAATTCTCGCTTTCCCGCCTCCCTGTTGCACATGCCCCGGCAATCCGCTCCCCACCCTAGTTGGCGCGCTCTATACTGGCTCGCACCGTCAGGCTCTGTTGGACGAGGCGGTGCACCAGTGCAACTGGGACCTGTGGTGCAGCTTGGAGTGCACGCCGGCCTGTCAAGCCGGAGGCCGCGGGTTCAAATCCCGTCAGGTCCGCGGTCGGATAGCTCAGTCGGTAGAGCGCGCGCCTGAAAAG
>PMLI01000423.1 GCA_003158835.1 Acidimicrobiaceae bacterium | reverse complement strand
AGCGGGGGTTTTGTCAGCGCCACGTGGTCGCCCAACCAGCTGGCCTATTACTTCGCCTTCATGGAGGACAATTTCAACTACGCCGCCGCCATCTCGGTCGACCTCTTGGTCCTCGGGCTCATGGTCGCGGCGCTGTTCGCTTTCGGCTCGAGGCTCTTCGAGATCGACAGTGCAGCCGACGGTATGTCCCTGGTAGGCGCCCAGCCCTCCCGATGGCGCGCCGCGTCCCGCACTCCATTGGTGGTTGCCGGCGGCCCGCCACACAGGCACCCCCGGCTCCGGCCGGCCCGGCGCACCTGGTCACGGGTGGCGTGGCTGATCGTCATGCTGGCATTCACGGCCTTCTTCGTGGTCCCGGTGATCTCGGTGCTCCTGTCTTCGATGGCGTTCGGTCCGTCCCACGCGTTCATGAAGACCTGGGACGAGATCTATGCCTTTCAGGGCCGCGAACTGTTGACGTGGCTGGGCAACTCGGCCTGCTACTCAATTGGCGGTCTGGCCCTGGCCTTGGGCGGCGCGGTGCTGGCCGGATATGGGTTGGCACTGACGCAGTTCATTGGGAGGAGGGTGCTCCTCAGCGTCACCCTGATCGTGATGATCATGCCCGCCAGCGCTCTTGTCTTGCCGCTCTTCCTGGAGATGAACCTCGTCCATCTCCTGAACACCGCCTGGGCCGTGATCCTCCCATTTGGCTTCTTCCCGTTTGGGGTGTACCTCTCCTACATTTTCTTCTCGTCCGCCATGCCCAAGGAGCTGCTGGCCGCAGCCCGTGTGGACGGGGCCAGCGAGTGGGACGTATTCTGCCGGATCGCTCTGCCGTTGGCGCGGCCCATCGTTGCCCTGGTCGGCTTCTTTGCCTTTGTCTCCAATTGGACTAATTTCTTTCTCCCCTTCGTGATGCTCTACGACGACAAGCAGTACCCGCTGCCAGTGGCGCTCGAGTACCTGTATTCCTCGGTACCGCGGCCAGAGCTCGCCATGGCGACGCTGGTGGCTGTCACGCCCGTGTTCATCGTCTTCATTTTCGCCCAACGGGCCCTGGTTGCCGGCGCGAACCCGCGAAGCCTCCGCGCTTGGGGGGCACGTTGATGCTGACCGTTCCAGCGAAACAACAACTGACGATTGCCGGAGCGGTGGCTCGACGGGGGGCGACCACGTAGGGGCCGTGACACCCACGAGCACGCGATGATGGCACTCGGGCAGCGGCGAGCGGGCCATTCGATGTCAGCGGGCTCTGGCTACACGTACCAATACTGCCGCTCTCCGGCACGTCCCAGCAGGGCCCACCGACTCTCTCCGGCGAGGCGCCCGGGCGCGTTCGCGGTGCGCATTCTGCGTGCCACATGACTCCCGTCACCGAACGCCAGTCCCGTCGTACTGGCGCGCCCAGCACGTCGAGACGCGACCCTGCGGTCCGCGCCAGAAGAGGCGGTTCTGTTCGCTTACGAGAAGGAGCTACCGAAGACCTGACAAACGCCGTTCGACGCAGCGAACACCTCGCCGGGTAGGTCAGCGCAAACCGTGACCACGACGCTCGTCCTACGGTGGGATGCCTCATCAAGCCGGAGCACCGGCGCCCCAGTCCCCGGGCCCGGCCCGAACCGGAGGTGCCCCATGACCACTACTGCCCCGTCGACTGAGGTCGTGCTCGCCGAGCCGGCGCTCGACGAACGAGAACGGCTAGCCCTGGCCGGTTTCCTCGCCGGCTACAGCGGGCTGACCCGAGATTCCTACGCCCTGGACCTGCGCCAGTTCATGCGCTGGTGCACCGACCACGGCACGCACCTGTTCACGGCCCGCAGAGCCGACATCGAGTGCTTCGGCCGGGACCTGGAAGCCAAGGGCCGAGCCCGTTCAACTGTCAGCCGGCGGCTTTGCACCGTGGCCGGTTTCTACCGCTACGCAGTGGAAGAGGACCTGCTCGAGCACTCCCCGGCCCTGCACGTGCGGCGGCCCCGGGTCGACTACGAGTCGCATGCCACCGCCCTTGACCGCAACGAGGTCGGAGCGCTGCTCGTCGCGGCCGGCCTTGGCTCTGCGCCCGAGCACGCCCTCATCTCGTTGCTAGCCCTCAACGGCCTGCGCGTCTCGGAGGCGACCGGCGCCAACATCGAGGCGCTCGGCTTAGAGCGTGGCCATCGGACCCTCACCATCCTGCGCAAGGGCGGCAAGGTCGTGACCGTCCCGCTGGCACCACGAACCGCCCGGGCCATCGACCTCGCCATCGGGGAGAGGAGCGAAGGGCCGGTCTTCCTCGGGCCAGACGGCGAGCGGCTCGACCGCCACGGGGCCGCCCGCATCGTGCACCGCGTCACGCGCCGGGCCGGGATCACGAAGACGGTCGGGCCGCACACCTTGAGGCACGCTTTCATCATTACCAGTTTGGACGCCGGGGTGCCTCTGCGGGACGTGCAGGAGGCCGCTTCGCACGCCGACCCCCGCACCACCATGCGCTATGACCGGGCCAGGGTGTCGCTTGACCGCCATGCCACATACGTTGTGGCAGCCTTCATCGCCGGGGCAGCACGCTGACATGCCGCCCGTTGACGGT
>PMLI01000535.1:3851-4032 GCA_003158835.1 Acidimicrobiaceae bacterium | reverse complement strand
ACAGCCGGTCGACCGCCACCGGGCCAGGCGCCACCGCATCGGGCGCCGCTCGGCACCCCGCGAAGGCACCACCACCGCACCCGCACCCGTAAACAGCTGAGCGGTCCGCTCCGCAAGGTCCGTCCAAGTTCGGCCCTGAAGGCGAAGGCCGTCGCTCTGCTCACGTCCCAAGGAGGGACCA
>PMLI01000535.1:0-3842 GCA_003158835.1 Acidimicrobiaceae bacterium | reverse complement strand
GCTCCGTGCCGAGGGCAAGGCCGACCAGACAAGGGCCAACCTGAGACAGGCCGGCGAGAAGGTCAAGGACGCGTTCAACAAGTGATGCGCCCCAGCTGAAGCACGCTGGCCACATCGCTCATCAAGAGAAAAGGGTAAGAAAATGATCATCCTGCTGGCACTACTACTTGTCCTGCTCTTCTTCGCAGTGGGGTTCACCATGCACGCCCTGTGGGTCGTCGCCGCCATTTTGCTTGTACTGTGGCTCGTCGGCTTCGCCCTGGGACGCGGGCAGAGCGCGGGGTCCCACCACTTTTACCGTTGGTGAGCTGAAGACAAGGCCCGTGGTGCGCTCGCGCAGAGCGCACCACCGCGGCCCGCGCCACGTCGACGACCGCCGACGTAGCGATGCCAGAGCGCGAGAGCCGCCAAAGCGTGTACCCGTAATGGCAGCACGACAAAAGCCCGACGTGCTGGGCCGGTCCTGGCCGGCTCGGGAGCGGTGCTCTGGGTCCCGGTAACGCCACGGTCCGCAACGCCTGAGGCAGGGAAGTGCCATGGTCCTGGCCGGTTCTTCGTTCTTCACCGTCTCTGAGAACCGGGCGGCGGCCCCTGACCGGGACGATGATGGCGTTACAGGCACAGCCTGTCCCCGATTGCTCTCTTCCTCACCTTTAGAGCAGGCCCTGTCCAGCGCCCGCAGAGGTGCATCGATACGTCCGGCTACCGCGTAGCCGCTCGGTCAGTTCCCACGCCGTTTGGTCCCTGCGCCACCGGCGCGCTCGGAGGCCGGTCTGCCCGACGGGGCCATGGTCCCAAGTCCGGCGAGGAGGATGTCGAGGCCGCGCTCGAGCTCGGCGCCGCCATCGTAGGACGCCAGGACCGGCGCCAGGCTGCGCAGTCGCGGGAACTCGGCGATCGGCAACCGGTGCAGGCCCAGCCGCAGCAGGTCGTCGGTCTCGTCGGGGTTCTCGACCAGCTCTTGCAGCTCGTTGAGCACGTGGCCGTGCAGGAACCCGAACAGGGCCCGGTAGATGTGCAGGGCATCGGCCCCGCTGAAACCGGCGCGCATCAGCAGTTCGACGATGTCCTCGAGGGGGCGCAGGACACCCAGCGGGCGGAGCGCGAGCGGGGTGGACAGGGGAAGGGTAACCAGCAGCGGCACGACGTTGGGCGGGGCCAGAGCGAGCCGGCGGTACTGGCGAGCCACCTCGCGCAGCTGGGAGGCCCAGTCGGGGTCGGTGGGGCTCACCTCCAGCCCGGCGAGCACGGTCTCGGCGACGGCTTCGAGGAGGGCCGCCTTGTTGGGCGCGTGGCGGTAGAGGGTCATCGGGTCACGGCCGAGCTCGCGGGCCAGACGGCGCATGGACAGCCCGTCGGCCCCGTCGCGGTCGATGAGCTCCAGCGCCGCGCTCAACATGACGGCCCGGGTGAGCGTGCCGTCCCGGCTGACGGGCAGCGTTGGGACGGTGCGCCCGGCCCGGGGTGCGGTCATTGCAACAGGACCTCCTCTGGTCGTCGGCGTCGTTGGGGCCCGCAGATGGCTTCAGGTGGAGGGACGACCGATAATAGTCTATGTAGGCCTACACTGTAGACATATGAGCAAGGGTGGCACCAGGTAGGGGTCACCGAACGGGAACGAGGGGACATGTCTAGAGGAGCTGGGACCGGTCTGATCGGTCTCGGGACCGTGCTCGTCGTCATCGGTGCGGTCCTCAAATTTGCCGTTACGGTTACCACGACGGGCTTCAATGTCAACGCCGTGGGTGTCATCTTGTTGGTGGTGGGTATCTGCTCAGTAATTATCGGTGGCGCCATTTTCGCTATGAGCACCAACCGCCATACGACGACCCGCGAGAGCGTGCAGCGCACGCCTGGTGGCAGTGAGCGCGTGGTCGAACGTCACAACGTAACGCCGTAACATGGTTTTGATCAGCGTGCAGGGTGCCAATTGACGACGAATAGCTGAGGTGCGTTTGATGTCGTTTGGGCACAGTGACATGCCTCACGCTGACGTACGGAGAGCGAGGACCGCCTGCCTGGCTGCTCGGACCAACTCAGCCGGGCCGGCTACGTCGCGCGCCGCGCCGAAGAGCCGGTAGTCCGGGCGCTGCAGATGCTGGTTACCAACGCCGGCGGCGACCCCATGAGCACAGCCCACTTGAGGTGCCCCTTGGCCGGCGCAGAGGGGTACTGGCCTGGTAGGCCCGATATGAAAGGAGAAACGGACAATGGCAAGTGAAGGCTTACACGAGCCGCTCGAACTTCTCGACGAGCCGACCATGGACCGCCACCGTGCCATGACGTCTTTGTGCGAGGAGNNTCGAGGCGATCGACTGGTACGACCAGCGAGTGAAGGCGACCTCTGACGCAAGCCTCGCCGCTGTGCTCGCCCACAACCGGGACGAGGAGAAGGAACATGCCGCCATGCTCCTCGAATGGCTGCGCCGTCGCGATCCTGCCCTCGACCGCAACCTGCGCTCCTACCTGTTCACCTCTGGGCCGATCACTGAGCTCGAGGCCGGGACCATGGGCAGCGCACAAGGCCCCGACGAGGCGTCTGGGCCGAACGGGCCGGGATCGCTCGGCATAGGCAGCCTCAAGGGGACGGAGCGATGAACCACCTGCACCGAGAACTAGCACCGATCTCCCAAGTGGGATGGGATGCGATCGACCAGGAGGCCAAGGTACGCGTCCCCGTCCACTTGGCGGCCCGGAAGCTGGTGGACTTTGCTGGACCGCACGGCTGGTCGCACTCGGCCACCAACTTGGGCCGGACCGTCAAGATCTCTGGTCCCTCGGCCGGCGTTGCGGCAGCGCAGCGGCGCGTGCTGCCCTTGGTGGAGCTACGGGCCGAGTTCAAGGTCTCCCGCCCGAAAATGGACGACGCCGAGCGCGGGGCCACCGACCTCGGGCTCGGCGAACTGGACGAGGCGGCACGCCAGATCGCGCTCGGGGAGAACGTGACTGTGTTCCACGGGCACGAGGCGTCCGGGATAGAGGGCATCACCAAGAGCACCTCGCACGAGCCGATCGTGCTGGGACAGGACATGGAGCGGTACCCCAACGCCGTTGCTCGCGCAACCGACGTGCTCCGCCAGGCCGGGATCGACGGCCCCTACGGGCTGGCCATCGGCCCGGAGATCTACACCGCCATCGTCGAGACCACCGAACATGGCGGCCACCTGCTTCTGGACCACCTGCGCCAGATCCTCGGCGGCCCGGTGGTGTGGGCGCCTGGCGTGGAGGGAGGGATCGTGCTCAGCCTGCGAGGCGGGGACTTCCTGTTCGACTGCGGTCAGGACCTGTCGATCGGTTATGTCGACCACGACACCGATGTCGTCCGGTTGTACATCGAAGAGAGCTTCGCCTTCAGGGCCCTCGAGCCCGATGCTGCCGTGGCGCTCCGGCTGAGTCCCTGAGGGGGTAACGCCACCGGTTCTAGTCGACGGGCGAACGCGCCGGCGCGGTGGGCAATGTGGCCGCCCCACCGCGTCTCTCTGGCAGTTGGGGGTACGGCCAAGAGAAGCGCGCCGTAACACGTGCTCAATAACAGAAACGCTGTCGGCTCCGGCACTGCTTGTCCCCATGCCGGTTAGTGACGGTGGCCTGAGGCTTTCGCAGTCGCGGCGCGCCAATTGGCGGATGACCCCGGCGGGATTGATCACGTCACCCGTGTCCTGTCGAGCAAGGCGCTGTCCCATCAACGCGCCCCGGTGCCCCGACCGGGTGCTCGCGAGACGAGCAGACCTCTGCTGCAACATAACCGTCAGCATCGATATGGCTCGGTTCGCTTGGAGAATTCATTCCCTCTGCACTCACGCATAACCGGGTTACTTGTGCCGACGTCAGGCACGCCTCCC
>PMLI01000026.1 GCA_003158835.1 Acidimicrobiaceae bacterium | reverse complement strand
GTACTCAGCGACCAAAGGAGGGCGCAAGCTCCTGACCCAGGGTATGTGTGCCGACCTCGGTCCCGAAGGCATCCAGGTAAACGGTATTGGGCCGGGGTACTTCGAGACCGAGATGACGGCAACGCTGGTCGCGGACGAGCAGTTCAGCGCATGGGTTCGCGCCAAGACGCCAGCGGGACGGTGGGGAAAGGTCGAGGAGCTAGTCGGTACCCTAGTGTTCTTGTCCTCGCCCGCCTCGGACTTCGTGAATGGGCAGGTTCTCTATGTCGACGGCGGAATGCTGGCCGTGCTCTGACCGACGTCCTCCAGCCGTGGAGGAGGTGTCGGGGTCATAGACGAAATCCTTAGCCACGCCGCCTCACACCTGCCCGTCTCTGACTAACGGGGAGAGAGGGGGAACGGCAGGAGCGCGGACAGAGGAAGGGGCCGGAAAGGGAGCACGAGCAGGGCGGAGGGACCGGCGGGGACCACGACGGGCGGGGCGGCCGGAAAGGCGCTGGGGGCGCCGATGCCACAAGCGTCTCAGATTGACTGACTGGCGTTTTCGTTTACAAAATGCTTTACGGGATGAGTTCCAGGACCGAGTGCACCGCCTCGGAGAGTGCACCACAGACGCGCCTGGTACAGATGGCTCGCAAGGGCTCACGGCTCGACTTCGAGCTCCAAGGAAGGTGAGGGCCGGAGCCGAACATGGAGGGTACCGAAACGTGGCCGGTGGATCAGGAGCAAGCGTTGAACGCCGGTATGTACTTCTGCAGGAATTCGGTGTTGAGTGTCTTGAACCGCCTGTCGATCTGCTGCCTACGCACCTCGTTTTTCACGTAACCCCTGTTCTGGACGCTGAGGGTCACGTCGAACCTGAGGTTCCCGACGAGCTTTAGGAGCTCACCCCGCAAGTACTCGACACGGGGCTTGAGCTGCCGGCAAAGGATTGTGTGGTTATTGCCGATGGGCGGGACATCGAAATTAATGACCTGGCCCGGGTCCGGGTTGGCGGCGGTGGGCTTCTGGCACGCCTGCTGCACAGCTTGATAGCGGGGTGTGTAGGGCTTCATGTACGCGTCGTATTTCGCGACGTCTCCCGTGAGCTCGATTATCTTTGATTCGAGCTGCGAAAGCTGCTGCTTCAGTTTCGCCGCGTTCTCGCCGGTGGCGGTGGCAGCCTTCTGCTGCAGCTCGGGCCTCTCTTGCTTGGCTAGTTGCAGCTGGCCGGCAAGCATGTTGCGGCCGGCTGCCGCCCGGTCGTAGTCCTGGACCAACCAGTTGTCGGTCTGGCAATTGACCTTGCCGTTGCTCGGGACGGTCGCGATGTTCGGAAAATCTACAGACGCCGACCCGGTCTCAGCGGTCGTGGTAGTCGCCCCAGGGACCGTCGTGGTCGCCCCGGGGACCGTGGTAGTGGCGGCGGGGACCGTCGTAGTCGCCGCGGCCGGCGGGTTGTCGACGACCTGCACGACGTTGGACCAGTAGTCCGGTGGCAAGCCGTCCGGGCAGTTAGTCTCCTGTTCAAGGCATTGGTTGTCCACCAGCACTTGGACGTAGTACGTCGCGCCGACCTGCAACGAGTCGGTCTCGTAGCTTGTGTCGCTGTCGCCGAGGTCGAAGTGGCCCGCGCAGTCCCCGGCTCGGTCGTTGTAGAGGACGTGGTAGCAGTACAGGGGCACCCCTTGGTCGGGCCAGCACCAGGTGTCCTGCGGGCAGCCTCCGCAATACCCGTCCTGGCACGTGGGCGTCGCAGTCGGTGTCAACTTGCCGTCGCTGCCCGAGGTCGTGTCGTAAAGGAACTCCATGGAAACTTGGTCCGAGGCCATCACCCAGCTGGCGCTCAGCGACCCGTCTGGGTTGACGGTGACGCTCAGGTTGGGTGGCGTGTCGGCAAAGGCGGAGGGGACCGCGAGCGCCAAGGAGGCTCCCAGCATTGACAAGAAAGCGGCAGCGGCGAGAAGTACTAACCGGTGCCGCTTACGCCCCGCCGCTTGAAATGGGAGGTTCATCGCCGACCTGCTCATAGCGGCGCCATCGGCGCCCTAGACCTGCGGCTTTAGAAAGGTCCCGGGAAGGCGCGCAAAATCGGCACGAACAGACCCGGGAACCCGCGCAAAACCAAAGAGCGATTGACGCCACGCATATCGCACAGTTGAGGGATTTGCACCCCCAACCTTCTGATCCTCCTCAATGGCATGGGTGTACACCTTGAGTGTTTCCGATGGGTCAGCGTGGCCAAGGCGGTCAGCCACTGTGCGGACGTCGGTGCCGGACGCTATGGCCGTCGTGGCCGTGAAGTGGCGTAGTTCGTGGAAGTGACCGGGCAGACCGATCCTGCGGGCTACACGTCTGTATGCCCCCGTTAGGCCATTTGGCAAGCAGGGGTCGGAGCCGTCGGCCGACCGGCTGAGGACGTAGGGGTCGGAGACGAGTTGGACGCCAACAAGTTCGGCGTATTTCTCTTGGTTGGCTAGACGTTTAGTGAGGAACCTTCGATGGCGTCGTCGATCGAGACGAAGCGCTGACTGTGGGGTCTTAGTTGGCCCTGGGATGGGCTCCCCCCCGATAACCGTCAGTGATCGCTGAACGCTGAGTGTCCTTCGTTGCCAGTCGACATCGGACCAACGTAGGGCACACAGCTCGCCCCGGCGGGCCCCCGGTGATGGCGCCAAGGGCGATAGCGGTCGCCAGTACGGGATCAGAGTGTTCGGCTGCCTCAATTAGCCGTTGTACGGCGGTCGTCGACGGGGCCGATATGGGCGCCCCGGTCAGTCCCGGGGGCGTAGCTCGGTCTGCCGGGTTGGTGGGGATGAGCCCCCACGTCACGGCTCGGCTGAGCGCCGTGTGGAGCAGGGCATGATGGCGTCGCACGGACTCAGAGGACAGCCTCCTGTACTCCTTCATTGTGTACCGAGACCGGTCTCGGACGATGGCACCGAGCCAACGGACCAGGAGGTCTTGTAGGCTGCCCGAGTGCCTGACAGCGACCTGGTTACGCTCGACATCGGCGACGTACTTCGCCAGCTCCGTTTCGGCCTGTCTTTTCGTCCCACGAAAGCTGCGGGTGACGAGCTTGGTCCGCCCGTTCTCACGGCCGACCAAGACCCGCAGCCTCCAGCGGCCGCCACCACGCTGCTCGATGTTGCCCCGCATGGCTGCTCCCTCCAAGTTGCCCAAAAGTTGGCCCAGGACGAAGGTACAGCTTGGAGGTTCATGGCAAACTAGCAGGTCAGAAGCACATGCCCCCGTAGCTCAGGGGATAGAGCGTCTGCCTCCGGAGCAGAAGGCCGCAGGTTCGAATCCTGCCGGGGGCACCACAAAGAACTGCGCCACGCCATCACGGGTGCTGCCCATCGAAGCGACATACCCGCTTCCACCGCTGCGGCGATCCTGAATGGGCGCCCCGCACCAGAGCGCGCGGCTGTGACGCTCACCGTGCGGCTGCGCATGCCAGATTGGTGGCTCGTTGATCGACGAGATCGTCCGTATCAGCGCGCGGCGGTTGCAGCGCGCCACGCCGGAGGCACAGCGAAGCACTGGTTCCGCCAGCGGGTACGTTGATCATCGAATCGGCGTGGCCGTTGCCGTCTGCCCACAACGGCGAGCGTGACCGGCCGACATGAGATCACCGCACCGCGATCACGAGATGAGCCGAGCACCTCGTCTTGCCGGATAGCGCCACGCCCCAACCGTATCGAACGGGAGGGTCCGCCTCGACGTCGGCGGCCGGCGTCCGCGAGGTTCCCGTCCCCCACCCAACGACACCACAGGCGACCATACGCGTTGTCGCGAGCGAACCACACCGCCCCTGGTGCCCATCGTCGCCATCCAGCGACCGCACCAGAAGGGAGGCGCCCACCAACGCGACCCTCCAAGCCAGGGGCTACAGAGAGTAGTCGCCACGCCGACTTGGTCCTCATACGCGGTTCACTCTCATGCCGAGGAGCGGACGCGCGTCGCGGATCGCGCAACGGGTAGTCGCGGCCCGGTCGGACCCGGCCGGCGTACCGCCGAACTCGGCTTACGGATCACGCAGTTTCGGTGTCATGCCGGGCGGGTGGTGGCGTTGCGACCGAGGTCTGCATGCCATCGAGCATGAAATGTAGGTACTTCATGGGCTTGGCGGCTACCGGCACTAGCAGGGCGTCGGGGTGGCAGGTGAAGACGTTGAGTACGTGCATGATGTCGTCGGCTCGCACGTCCAGGCGCATGGCGCCGTCGGACTGGGCCCGGTGTACGAGATCCTCGAGTTGCTGCACCCAGCGGTGCTGCTCCGCGATGTCCTTGTCGCGGTCGCGCATCGGCAGGAGCCCGAGGGTGACCCGAGGCATCTCACCCGCCTGCGGCGGCAGCGCCCGGACCGCCGACAGCAGTCACGGCACACGCGCCGAGCTGTAAATACCACGCTGACACCGCGCCGACGTCGAGTCCGACCCGCGCCAACGTCTCCACCACCACGGTCGGGCTTGACGAACGCGAAGCGGCCGTCAAAACTATCTTTAAATTGAAGCTCATCTCTATCTTGAGAATGGGGGCATCATGGGTATCCAGCGGCGGTGGAAGGTGCGATCAGTCACGGCCATCGGCATGACGGTGGCGCTTCTCACGGGGGTACCGGCCGTCGGCGCGGGCGCCGCGGCTGCTGCCGGGCCCACGCTGTCGGTGGACGTGTCCGCCGCCCGGCACGCCATCAGCCCGGACATCTACGGCCTCAACGGTGCCGACCCGGCATTCGCCGCCGAGATCGGCATGCCGGTGGCACGCTGGGGCGGCAACGCCAGCAGCC
Source organism: Acidimicrobiaceae bacterium (assembly GCA_003158835.1). Lineage (GTDB taxonomy): Bacteria > Actinomycetota > Acidimicrobiia > Acidimicrobiales > Palsa-688 > Fen-671. The sequence goes on along the minus strand of PMLI01000026.1, from coordinate 48 downwards.
GCTACAACTACACCAACCACACCTACAACACCGGCAGCGACTGGTACT
>PMLI01000547.1 GCA_003158835.1 Acidimicrobiaceae bacterium | reverse complement strand
GCCACCCCGAGGTCTACATCCTGGCCCTGCCGTTCTTCGGGATGGCCACCGAGGTCATCTCGACCTTCTCCCGCAAGCCGGTCTTCGGCTACAAGGGCATGGTCTTCGCCACGTTGTCCATCGGGGCGCTGTCAATGGGCGTGTGGGCACACCACATGTACACCACCGGCGCCGTGCTGCTGCCCTTCTTCGCCGTACTGACGCTGCTCATATCCGTGCCGACGGGCATCAAGTTCTTCAACTGGATCGGCACCATGTTCAGGGGCTCGGTGAGGTTGGACTCGCCGATGCTCTTCGCGCTCGGCTTCCTCATCTGCTTCCTGCTCGGAGGCTTCACCGGCATCATGCTGGCCGAGCCGCCCCTCGACTTCCAGTTGCACGACACCTACTTCGTGGTGGCGCACTTCCACTACGTGCTCTTCGGGGGATCGGTGTTCGCCGCCTTCGCCGGCATTCACTACTGGTTCCCGAAGTTCACGGGTAAGAAGCTCGACGAGCGGCTGGGCAAGCTCACGTTCGTGCTCATGTTCATAGGCTTCAACCTGACGTTCTTCCCCCAGCACGATCTCGGGCTGCGGGGTATGCAGCGGCGCATCGCCGTCTACCCGTCCAACGCGGGCTGGAGCTTCCTCAACATGCTGTCCTCGGTCGGCGCCTTCATCCTGGCCGTTTCGGTCCTTCCCTTCCTGCTCAACGTCTGGGTCACGATGCGCAACGGCAAGAAGGTCGGGCCCAACCCCTGGGACGGCATGACACTGGAGTGGGCTACCGAGTCCCCTCCCCTCGAGCACAACTTCGAGTTCCTGCCGCCGATCCGCTCCGAGCGTCCGGTGTGGGACCTCAACCACCCCGACCGGGGCGCCCTCCCCCACGGCAAGCACGCGAAGCAACTGGCGGCCCTGCTGGCCGCCCAGCGGTCCGAGGGAGCCCAAGGAGTAAGCGGAGGCCTGCCTGCGGGCAGGGACGGTGGCAAGGATGGTGGCGGCAACGGCGGCCCGAATGGCGACAGCGCCCTCGGGGACGGGGGCATCGTGGCCGGGGAAGGGATCTGAGCGATGAAACAAGAGTGGTACCTGGCCCTTGGCATCGCCATCTTCCTGGCCATCGTCGCCATCGTCTACTGGGCCTGGAGCGGCGAGTTCTCGGGGACGATCATGCTGTCCTTCGGCGCATTCGCTTACGCCATCATGTTCGGCTACATCCTCTTGCAGTACTTCCGCCGCCATCGGATCCCGAGAGTGGAGGACCGGGGTGACGCCCTCCCCGCAGACGGCGCCGGGGAAATCAACTTCTTCCCGGGCAACAGCATCTGGCCGGCCGCGATGGGCCTGGGTGCGGTTTCGTTGGCCATCGGCCTGGCCTTCGGCAAATGGTTCTGGGCGATCGGCGGCATCCTGCTCGTCGGCGCCATCATCGGCTTTGCGGTAGAGGCCGAGGCTCGCTAGTCCGCCCCCCGGCAGGAGGGCGGGACGGCGAAGGTGGCCAACCAGCGGCGGTCGAACTACCACACCTCACCCTTACGTCGGGCCTTACGTCGGGCCCTACGTGGGGCCGCCAGCCCGGGCCCGGGCCAGGACGCGGGCCAGCCGGTCGGCGAAATCGGCGGCGGGCACGCCGGCAAAGAGCGCCCGCTTGTCCCTGGAAGTCTCTCCGCCGGTTAGGCGGAGCGAGGCGGCAAGTGCCCCGAACTCCCGGGCCAGCAGGCGCAGCACGGCGTGGTTGGCCTGGCCTGACGTTGCCGGCGCCCGCACCCGCAGCTTCAGCGCGTTGCCGTGCACGCCCACCACGCCTTCGTGCTTGGCGCCGGGCTGGACATGCAACCGCAAGACAGGGCCGCCGCGACCGGCATCGAAGAGCCCGAGCGCCTCGTGGCCGTCGCCGTGATCGGCGCCGCGACCGTAGCCGCCGGCCTCGCTGGTCATCCGGCCGCGTCTGCCGGCGCTTCGGACAAGACCATCGCGCCGCCGACGACGTCAGGCTTCGGTCGCAGAAGCGGGCGCCGGCCGGGGGGCCTCGGCGCCGGCGACGCCGGGCCCGGTCACGACGTGAGCCTCCACACCCGCGTCTGCCCCCAGCTGGGAGCCCTCGGGCACCGCCCCTGTCCCCAGGGCGGCGGCGGGCTGGCTCTGCCCCCCGAGCGCCTGGCGAGAACCGGCGGCCAGCTCGGCCGCGCCCGTCTGGGCCGCCGGGGGCAGGCTCATCTGCTGACGCATCTGGTCCAGGCGCATCTGGGCCTCGGCGTTGACACCGGCCTGCTCCACTTCGAGCATGCGGGATTCGACGCTCTGGCCTGAGAGCTCCGCCGTCCCCAACGCTTTGGCGTACTGCGCCTCGATCTTGGCCCGAACGTCGTCAAAGGTGGGCACGTCCTGGTCGACGGTCTGCGAGAGGCTGGCCATGGCCGTGTTGAGCTGCTCCTGCATGCGCGTCTGGTCGAGCTGGGAAAGCAGCTTTTGGCGTTCGGCCAGCTTCTGTTGTAGAAGGCTGGCGTTTTGCTGGACGGCGGCCCGGGCCTGCTGGGCGGCCTGAGCCGCCTGCAGGTGCATCGTCTTGAGGTCCTCCACCCGCTTCTCGGTGGCGATGAGCCGGTTGGCGAACGCCTCGGCCGTCTGGTTGTATTCAGCCGCCTTGGCGGTATCGCCCCGGCGCGCCGCGTCGTCTGCCATCGACAGGGCCTGCCTGGTGGTGCCGTTGATGCGCTCGAGCTCCTGCATGGAACGGTTGAGCTGCAGCTCCGTCTGCTTCTGATTGGCAATGACGCTGGCCGCCTGCTCCACGAGGCGCCGGTGCTGGTCCTGGGCCTCCACCATGGCCTGCTCCAGCTGGACCTTCGGGTCGGCCGTTTCCTCGAACCGCCCCGAGAGCTTGGCGGTCAGGTACTTCCAGCGGCGGCGAATTACTTTCCACATGCCTCGCATGCTAGGACCAGGCCGGCGTCAGGGCGACTCGGTCCTTGCAGAACGGCCCGGGGGCGTCAGCCGGGGGCCTCCCCGGGCGCAGGCGCCGGCATTATGCGGCGCGTCTCCTCCAAAGCCCGGGTCAGATTGGTCAGTTGCGAGGCGACGACGGACAGGTCGGCCCCGGGGATCCCGGCGCTCACGACCAGCTCCCCGGCCGCCGCGACCAGGCTCTCCAGCTGGGCGCTCAAGGTCGAAAGCCGGGCCGAAACCAGCGCCGCGACGCTGTCCAGGTGCCTCAAAGACCGAAGCTCGGACGCCAGGGCATCCTCTCCGCTCTCCAGCACGGCCTTTTCGGCGCCCTGGGCGGCCGCCGCGACCGACTGGGCGGCGTCGAGCTCCTGGGCGACTTTGTGGGACCGGCCGGGCGGGCCCGCCAGGGCGGCGCCGCTGCGGGCCAGCGCCCAGTACTCTTCGACCGCGCTCTCGACCTGTGCCAGGGCATTGGACAAGTAGTCGGCGACGGGACCGGGGGGACAGTCCCGGGCCAGCTGGCGCACGGCTTTGCGAGCATCGAGCGCCCTGGTCGTGTAGCCGCGCCAGGGCTCGGGCACGGACCAGGGGTCGACCCGGGCCAGGTGGCGCCGGCCCCGGCGCCGGAGCGCCACCCGGCGCCGGACGGCGGCCCAGGCGACGCGGCCCCCATAGCCGGCCGCGCCCAGGACCAGCGCTATGGCGGTCCCCAGATGGGCCGCTTCACCGACGGCGGTACCGGCCCCGGCCAGGACGATCGCCGTGGGCGAGGTGGCCGCCCGGGCCACGCTGGGCAGACGGTTGTCCGGCCGCTTTTCGAGCACGTCTAAAGGGTACGCCCGCGACCACGGGCACCCGGCACCGCAAGCGAATGGCACGCCGGCAGGAATATCGGGGACGGCGCCGGCCGTTGCAGCAGTCATGGCAACTGCAGTGATAGCCACGGCGTTCGGCGGCCCTGAGGTCCTCTCACTGGTGGAGGTGCCGGTTGAACAGCCCGGGCCGGGCCACGTCCTCGTCCAGGTCCGGGCGGCGGGGGTCAACCCGGTCGACTACAAGCTGTACAGCGGTGCCTACGGTGCCGACCCCTCCCGGTTGCCGATGCGGTTGGGCTTAGAGGCTTCCGGCGTGGTCCGGGCGCTCGGCGACGGGGCGGAGGGACCGGGCGGTCCCTTGCACGTCGGCGACGAAGTTATTGCCTTCCCGGTCGAGGGCGCCTACGCCACCGACCTGGTGGTGCCGGCGTCGAGCGTGCTGGCCAAACCGGCCGGGCTTTCCTTCGAACAGGCGAGCGGTCTGATGCTGACCGGTGTGAGCGCGGCTCACGCCCTGCAGGCCACCAACGTCGGCATAGGCGACACGGTAGTGGTCCACGGCGCCGCCGGTGGCGTCGGCTTGATGGTGGTACAACTTGCCGTCAATGCCAGAGCGCGGGTTATCGGCACGGCGGAGAAAAAGAACCATGACCTCCTGCGCCAGTTCGGGACGGAGCCGGTCAGCTACGGAGAGGGCCTGCTCGAGCGCGTCCGCGCCCTGGCCCCGGCCGGGGTGGACGCGGCCATCGACGCCGTAGGCACGGACGAGGCCATGGGCACTTCACTGGCCCTGGTGGCCGACCGGGGCCGGATCGCCACCCTCGTGTCGTTCCAGCGCGGCACGGAGGAGGGCATAAAGGTGCTCGGCGCCGGACCGGGGGGCGATCCCGGGACCGAGATCAGGGCCGCAGCCCGGGGCGACCTGGTGCGCCTGGCGGAAAGGGGCCGGCTCAAGGTCGTTATCGCTGCCGTATACCCGCTGTCCGAGGTGGCCGCGGCTCATAGGGCGTTGGCCATCGGCCATACCACGGGCAAGATCGCCCTCGTCCCTTAGAAATACCCTGCCGCCCGTTCAGCCGGGCAAGATAGCCGGGTGCAAATAAAGGTCTTAGGGGCCCGGGGCTCGACGCCGGCGCCCGGAGCCGAGTTCCTGCGCTACGGGGGTCACACCTCTTCCCTCGCCGTTGCCCACGATGGAGCCCCCTTCAGCCTCGTGATCGACGCCGGTACCGGCATACGCGGGCTCACCGCCCTCCTGGGGGGGCGGCCCTACCGGGGCGCCATAATGCTGGGGCACCTGCATTGGGACCACACCCAAGGCCTGCCGTTTTTCGGCGGCGGCGACAGCCCCGGGTCCAAAGTCACCCTCTACGGACCAGAGCAGGGGGGCGGGAACGACCTGGAAACTGTCCTTTCATGGGCCATGTCGCCGCCTCATTTTCCCATCCGGCCAGGGGACCTGCGGGGGAGCTGGCAGTTCGCCGGCCTGGAGCCCGGGGAGCACGAAATCGAGGGTTTCCAGGTCCTGGCCCTGGAGATACCACACAAGGGTGGCCGCAGCTACGGCTACCGGGTGTCGGACGGGCGGGCCGCCCTGGCCTACTTGTCGGACCACTGGCCGACCGGCATGGGCCCGGGCCCGGCCGGGCTCGGGGAGTACCACGAAGCGGCGGTGCGCCTGGTCTCCGGGGCGGACATCGTCTTCCACGATGCCCAGTACACCGACGAGGAGCTGCCGGCCCGGGGCTACTTCGGCCACTCGTGCCCGGGCTACGCCCTCGGGCTGGCCGAGGCCGCCGGCGCCAAGCGGCTCGTCCTGTTCCACCACGACCCGTGGCGGACCGACGACGAGATCGACGCCATCGTCGCCCGCTACCGGCACGCCGCCATCCCGGTAGAAGCCGGCGTCGAGGGAACGGTCGTCGACCTGGTATCAGGTTGATCCCGGCCACGCCGTTATAGGCTTTGGCCCGTGGCCCTCCGAGTCGTGCTGGCCGAGGACAACTACCTGGTACGAGAGGGCGTCGGCAAACTCATCGACCTGGAGCCTGATCTCGAGGTCGTGGCTGCCTGCGTCGACTACCCGACCCTGCTCAAGGCGGTGGAAGGTAACTCCCCCGACGTCGTGGTCACCGATATCCGCATGCCACCGACGGGGAGCGACGAGGGCATCCGGGCCGCCAACGAACTGCGCGCCCTGTACCCCAACCTGGGCGTCGTCGTGCTGAGCCAGTATTCCGAACCGGCCTATGCGCTGCGCTTCCTCGAGAACGGGTCCAAGGGCCGGGCTTACCTGCTAAAAGAGCGCGTCTCGGATATAGGCCAGTTGGCGTCCGCCATCCGCGAGGTGGCCAGGGGTGGTTCGGTGATCGACCCCGAAGTGGTCGACAACCTCGTGAAGGCCCGGTCCCAGGACGCCCGCTCGCCGCTGCGGACGCTCACCCCACGGGAGGTCGAAGTCCTGGCGGAGATGGCACAGGGCAAGAACAACGCCGCCGTCGCGGCCGCTCTGGTCCTGTCGGAGCGGGCCGTGGAAAAGCACATCAACTCGATCTTCTTCAAGCTCGGCCTCAGCGAGGAACCCGATGTCCACCGCCGGGTCAAGGCCGTCCTGCTGTTCCTGGCGGCCACGAGCTGATCTACCCGGGGCGTCCGCAACCGCAAGTGGTGCTGACACCACAGTCCTTGGTGGTGCTGGCCGAGTGGGCCTTTTAGGCGCTCTCTGGCAGGATTTGTTCATGCCCACTCCGGCGGTGAGCGTATTGGTCGTCGACGACCAGGCCCCGTTCCGGATCGCGGCGCGCCTGGTCGTGCGGGCCACGGCCGGCTTCGAGGTGATCGGGGAGGCCAAATCGGGCGAAGAAGCGGTCGAAGCCGTCGCCCGCCTCAACCCCCAGCTCGTTCTCATGGACATCAACATGGAGGGCATGGGGGGCATTGCCGCCACGCGGCTCATCCGCGACGTGCACAAGGGAACGAACGTGATCCTGCTCTCCACCTACGACGAGGAGGACCTACCGGCTGACGCTCGCACCTGCGGCGCGTTGGCCTACGTTCACAAGGAGCGCTTCGGGCCCGACATCCTGGAAGGCACCTGGTCTACGACCGCCGCCAACAGCAGCAACTGACCCAACGGCAGCAACTGACGTAGCCGGCGGGGAGCGGCGGCCGGCGGCGGGCGGTGGGTCATGCCACCAGCGCCGATAGGGGGATACGGCCCGAGAGCGTGGTGCCCTGGCCCGGGGCCGAGTTGACCTGTACCGTCCCACCCATGGCACCGACCCGATCGGCCATGTTGACAAAGCCGGCGCCCTTGCCCTTGGCGCCGCGGGCGTCGAACCCGGCTCCGTCATCTACAACTTGGAAGCGAAGAGCGGCGGGCTCCTCCCACACCTTGACGGTGGCGCAAGCGCCTGTCCCGGCGTGCTTGCCGGCGTTTTGCAGGGCCTCCAGGCAGCAGAAATAGACGGCCGCCTCCATCTCCGGCGAGTACCGGCGCAACCCTGCCGCCTCCACCTGCGTGGGCAGGGCGGCCCGCCCCGCCGCGCCTCGCAAGGCTTCTTCGATGCCCCTGTCCGCCAGCAGCGGGGGGTAGATGCCGTGAGCCAGGGCACGCAGTTCCTGTACCGCGTTTTGCAGGCCCTCGCCCAGCTGGTCGAGGATCTCCAGGGACCCGGCCGGGTCGGTCTCGGCCAGCCGGCGCGCCAAGCGGACGTTGACAGCCAGCGCCACCAGGTGCTGCTGAGCCCCGTCGTGCAGGTTACGCTCGATCTGGCGGCGAGCGGCGTCGGAGGCGGCCACGATGCGCGCCCGCGATTCCTGGAGCTGCTCGGCCTGGAGCCGGAGGTCCTCCAGCGATTTCTGCAGGGCGGAGTCGAGCTCGACGTTGTGCAGAGCGAGGCCGACCTGGCGCGCCAGCTCGGTTAGCACGACGTCGTCGTCGCCGGTGAACTGGTCGCCTCCGGGAGGACGGACGGCGACTATGAGCCCCAGTACACGGCCGGAGTGCGTGGTGGGGGCGACCCGCAACAACGAGCTCTCCCGCCCGGCCACCACGCCCGGCAGCCAGACGCTCAGCCACGCCGTCCCCGTGACGCCGGCCCGCGCCACAACGGGTTCCTCTTCGGGTCTCAGCACGAGGTCGGTGGAAGGGACGTCGGGGACCGAGATCGAGCGGGCCAGGTGGCCACCCGAACCGGTCCAAACTTCGGCCGCACTCAAGGCCAGGGTCTTTCGCAGCGACTCGGCCACCTGGAGCAGCAGCTCGTCCATGGGGATGGCACGGGAAAGCCGGCTGCCGAAGGTGCGCAGGACGGCATCGGGCGCCTCCCGTTCGCCGTATACGAGGCGGTTGGCGTAGAGGGTGAGCCGCTGGCGGGCAGGCCCGTACAGCAGGGCGGCGACGGCGGCCGAGATCATCGATAGCACCAGCAAGGACCTTTCACTGCGGGTGGGCGTGTTCCCCAGGCCCGCCACCACCACCAGGTAGACGGCCGCCACCACACAGGTGAGGCCGGCAATGGAAACGGTGTGAGCCAGGATCCGGTCGATGCGGCCGGCCAGGCGGCGGGTGCTGCACATGGCGACGGCGGCGGCGAAAGGCACCAGAGCGACGGTGAGGACCAGCGGCGCCCGGGTCGGCCAGTCCAGCAGGGCCCGGAGCGCCAGCGCCACCAGCAGCGACACCAGAGCGATGGCGGCCGCCCAGCCGAACCACTGCATACGCTGACGTTCGAGCCCGGTCGAGCGCGCGTACCGGCGCTGGGAGACACCGGCCCCGATGGCGACGGCCACCACCGCCTCGGCCGCCACCGGCCATAAGGCAAGGGCGGGCCGCTGGGCCCACAGAGCCAGGCCCAGAGCCAGGCCCACCACGTAGCCGCCGGCGACGACCAGGCGGCTCAGCCGGCACATCCCGTCCGGGATCCCGAACAGGATGTGCATGGCGGCGACGGGCAGCAGGGCCAGAGCTAGCGGCTCGCCCAGGCGCGCCAGGGGCACGAAGCCCGACGCCACGGTCCCCCCGTGGCCGTGGACATAGACGAGCGCGGCGGACGCCGACGCCACGCCGCCCAGGGCGGCGGCCAGGAGCACCACCAGGGGCTGGCGCTCGTCGGGCCGCCTCACCAGGGCGATCAGGCCGGCCGCGGCGAAGGCGACCACCACGGCGGCCCGCACGACCTCGGTGGCGAGGTCACTGTGCGTGTCGATGGCGGGGCCGGCTCCGGCGCCGGCCAGCGCCACCAGCCCCAGGGTGAGGGATACAACGGTGGCGAACGGCTTGGCCTCGGCCGTGCGCGGCAAGCCCCCTTCCTCCCGGCTGCGCCTGGCACCCTCCCGGACCTCGCCGAGCTGGCTGACGATGATGGGGGTGCTCATGTCGGCATGGCCACGACCGCCGCTTCAGTGGCGGAAGCCCCCGCGCCCACCTCCTCTTTTTCGATGCGGCCGTCGCGCATGTGCACGATGCGGGTGGCCGGGGCCGCCACGGACTCGTCGTGGGTGACGAGAAGGATCGATTGACCGCCGGCGTGGAGCCGGCGGAACAGTTCGAGCACCTCCCGGCCCCCATCGGAGTCGAGCGCGCCCGTCGGCTCGTCGGCGAGGAGGAGCGGCGGCGCGCCAGCGAGCGCCCGCGCGATCGCGACCCGCTGCCGCTGGCCGCCGGAGAGCGCGGCAGGGCTACGCTCCAGGCAGGCGGAGAGGCCGAGGATCTGCGCGGTGTCCTTGACGCGCTGGGCAATCTCCGCCCTGGGAAAATGACGGAGCTTCAGCCCGAAGGCCATGTTGTCATAGACCGACAGGTGGGGATACAGCGCGTAGTGCTGAAAAACCATGGCCACGTCGCGGTCCTTGGGCGGAAGCCCGTTCACTGCCTGGCCGTTGATGGCGATGGCGCCCGCGGTAGGTTCCTCCAGGCCGGCGATCAGGCGCAAGGTCGTCGTCTTGCCGCAGCC
>PMLI01000114.1 GCA_003158835.1 Acidimicrobiaceae bacterium | reverse complement strand
CGCGCATGCTGGCAACGGTCGCTTCGGCCACGCTGGTCGGGGTAGACGGTCACGCCGTCAGTGTCGAAGTCCATGTAAGCAACGGCCTGCCCGGGTTCCGGGTGGTCGGCCTGCCCGACACCTCGTGCCGCGAGGCACGGGACCGGGTGCGGGCGGCGCTCATTTCCAGCGGTTTTGCCTGGCCCCAAAAGCGCATAACGGTAAACCTGGCGCCCTCGGGCCTGCGCAAAGCCGGTTCGGGCCTCGACCTGGCCGTGGCGCTCGGGGTCCTGGCGGCGGACGGCCAGATCGCGGCCGGGTCGACACAAGCCTCGGCTTTCATCGCCGAGCTGGGCCTGGACGGGTCGTTGCGACCAGTGGCAGGCATCCTGCCCCTGGTCGCGGCCACCGACGAGCCGGGCGTGGTTGTCCCGCCTTCGTGCGGGCGCCAGGCGTGCCTGGTGGGCAGGGCACAGATCAGGACGGCCCCCACCCTGCGGGCCCTGGTGCTGGCGCTGCGGGGGCAGTCGCCCTGGCCCGAGCTGCCCTCCGCCGGAGCCGGGCCCGACCAGGCCCCGCCGCCCGACCTGGCCGAGGTGCGGGGCCAGCCGTTCGGGCGTCAAGCCCTCGAGGTGGCCGCCGCAGGTGGTCACCACTTGCTGATGGTCGGTCCGGCCGGGGCGGGGAAGACGATGTTGGCGGAGCGGTTGGCGGGATTGTTGCCGGCGCTCACGCCCGAGGAGGCCCTCGAGGTGGCCAAGGTCCACTCCGCCGCCGGGCTGGACTTGGGCCTGGCCGGTTTGTGCCTGCGCCCACCGTTCCGCTCTCCCCATCACAGCGCCTCAGCCGTGTCGCTCATCGGGGGCGGAGGGGCCCGGCTGCGGCCCGGGGAGATCAGCTGCGCCCACAACGGCGTCTTGTTCCTGGACGAATTGGCCGAGTTCCCGGGCGCCGTCCTCGACAACCTGCGCCAACCCCTGGAAGAAGGCCGGGTGGTCGTCTGCCGGGCCAGTGGCTCGGTAGCTTTCCCGGCCCGGTTCATGCTGGTGGCGGCCATGAACGCTTGTCGCTGTGGTGCCGACGGGTCCCCCGGGTCGTGCCGGTGCAGCGGTACTGCCCGGGCGCGCCACGTGGCGCGCCTATCCGGGCCCCTGCTGGACCGCTTCGACCTGCGCATCCGCGTGCCCCGTCCCCTAGTGGAGGACTTGCTGAGACGAGATGACGGCCCGGCCCCCAGCGGGGCGGCGGAGCCCTCGGCGGCCGTCGCCGCTCGCGTCGCGCAGGCCCGGGAACGCGCCCGGCAACGGGGAGCGCCGACCAACGCTCAGATCCCGGCCCGGCGCCTGGACGACCTGGCGCCGCTCAGCCCGCGTGGCCGGAAGTTGCTCGAGAGGCGCTTGCGAGAGGGTCGCCTATCGGCCCGGGGGCTGGACAGAGTGAGGCGGGTGGCCCTCACTGTGGCCGACCTGGCCCGGGCCGATCTCCCCCTGCAGGAGGAGCACATCCTGCTGGCCCTGGCGCTGAGAGCGCCGGGGGTGCTGGGCCCCGAGGTCGAGTACGGGGTGGGCGGTGCCCGTGAGCCCGAGCCGGCGCCGGCGGTCCGCTCGTGAGCAGGCCCGGCGGGGCTGACGCCTTGCCGCCGGCCGCTTACGCCGCCGCTCTGGCGCGCCTGCCGGGAGTGGGCCCGGGCTGGCTGGTCGCCGTTTTGGCCGACCGTTCTCCCCGCCAGGCTTGGGAGGCCGTCCTGGTGGGGGAGATCGGCCCTCCGGTCCGGGCGCGGCCGAGGCCCGAGCCCGTCGGGTGGTCGACCGCGGTGGCGGGGCTGGACGTGAAGGGGCAATGGCAGCGGTGCCAACGCTCCGGCATCGCCGTCCACTGGCCAGGGTCGCCGGGTTACCCGACCGTTCTGCGAGAAGGCCCGGCTCCGGCTGGCGTCCTGTTCTCGGCCGGTGCCATCGAGGATCTGGGCCGGCGTCGTCGCGTCGCCATAGTCGGCACCCGCAGGTGTACGCCCGAGGGCGCCGATGTCGCCTACGAGCTTGGTTACGAGCTTTCCGCGGCCGGTGTGTGCGTGGTCTCGGGGCTGGCGCTCGGCATCGACGGGGCGGCTCACGCCGGGGCTCTGGCGGCGGGGCGGGACGGGGGAGCAGGCGGACCTGGCGCCGGGGGCACGGTCGGAGTGGCCGCCAGCGGGGTCGACGTGGTCTACCCGCGCCAGCACGCCGGGCTATGGCGAGAGGTGGCTCGGACGGGGGCCGTCCTGTCGGAGACCCCGCCCGGGCACCCGGCCCAAGGCTGGCGCTTTCCCTCCCGCAACCGCCTCATCGCCGGGCTGGCGGAGATGGTCGTCGTGGTCGAGTGCCATGCACGGGGCGGGTCGTGGCACACGGTCGAGGCCGCCATAAAGCGCGGCGTCGAGGTCGGGGCCGTGCCCGGGTCGGTGCGCAGCGCCGCGTCCAAGGGCACCAACCGCCTTTTGCACGAGGGCGCCACGCCTGTAAGGGGCGCCCAGGACGTTCTGGACGGGCTCGGGATCTTCGAGCTCCCGCAAGCCCCGCCCCGGGCCAGCGGGGATGGGCACGGCCCCTCCTCGCCCACCGGGCCGGGCGCGCCGCTGGGGACTATGGACCAGGTCGTCCTGGCCGCCGTGGGCTGGCGCCCGCTTTGCCTCGACGAAATCGTAGAGCGCACCCGCTTGCCTGCCACCGCAGTGGTCGTGTGCCTGGAGCGGTTGGAGGCCCAGGGCGCCATCGGTGGGGAGGAGGGCTGGTGGGTGCGCCGACGGCGCTAGGCCCGCGCCGGTGACGTGGCCGGAGGAGGCCTACTTCTGATGCCATGGGCACCACCAGGTGGTGCGGCCGCCCACGGTGGCGCGTTGCAGAGAACGCCCGTCGGTCGGGCAGACGCCACCCGAGCGGCGCTCGTTCATCAGGTCTCCCGTGTGCGACCCGCCTCGCGCCCCGAGCTCGGCCACGGTGGCCCGGAGGTGGCGGTGAAGGCGGCGCAGCTCGTTCGCCGAGAGCCCGCCGGCGGGCCGGAGCGGAGAGAGCCCAGCCCGCCACAGGACCTCGTCGGCGATGAGGTTCCCGATGCCGGCCAGGCGGGATTGGTCCATGAGGCGGGTCTTGAGCGGCGCCCGGCTGGCGGTCAGAGCGGTTCGCAGGTGCGCCACGGTGACCGCGCCCGCGTCGGGGCCCAGCTCGGCCTCGGCCGGGTCGAGCTGGGCTCCTCCGAGGCGGCGCGGGTCGCGGACGCGCAGGTGGCCGCCGTCGGAGAACAAGAGCCCGAAGCGGTCGTAGCGGGCCAGCGGCGCGTTGGTGGAATGGCGGAGCCCGGTCACGCCCGCGGCCCCGTCAACGACCAAGCGGCCGCTCATGCCGAAGCGCAGGCCGAGGACGGGCCCGGCCACGCCGTCGGGGCCGGCCGTTTCCAGGAGGAGGAGCTTGCCCAGGCGCCGGGCCGCGCTCAACCGGCAGCCGATGAGCACCTGGAAAGCATCAGGCACTTGGCCCCGCTTGAGGTACCACAGGTCCGGCGCGTCAACGGCGCTTATCGGCCGGCCGAGGGCGGCGCGTTCGGCCAGGGCCCGGTAAGCCTCGACCTCGATCATTTCCGGCACCGCGCAAACCTAACGGCCCACCCGCGCTTTGGTGGCTCGGGCCCTGGGGGGACGCCGGACCGGCCTGGCTAGGAGACGCCGAAGTCGGCTCCCGTCGAAGGCGGTACGGGGATGCCGCAACCGTTGAGGCCGTCCTCGAGGCGGCGGCACACCGTGTCCAGGACCGCCACTCG
>PMLI01000521.1:3425-3566 GCA_003158835.1 Acidimicrobiaceae bacterium | reverse complement strand
CTTCCATTTTCCGCTGATGCCCCGTATGTTCATGGCGGTCCGGCGCGAGCAGCGGTTCCCCATTACCGAGATATTGGCCCGAACGCCGGCCATTCCCGGGAGTTGCAGTTGGGGGATCTTCCTGCGGAACCACGACGAGCT
>PMLI01000521.1:0-3362 GCA_003158835.1 Acidimicrobiaceae bacterium | reverse complement strand
TTACGGCGATGAGATCGGCATGGGGGACAACATCTATCTCGGTGACCGCGACGGCGTGCGCACCCCAATGCAGTGGGCGCCCGACCGCAACGGAGGCTTTTCCCGAGCCGACTTCGCCCAGCTCTACCTCCCGCCCCTGATGGACCCCGTGTACGGCTACCAGGCTGTCAACGTCGAGGCCCAGATGCGCAACCCCAGTTCGCTGTTGCACTGGATGCGCAGCATGCTGGAGGTGCGCCGGGCGCACCCGGTGTTCGGGACGGGGACCATGGAAGTCGTTTCGACCGACAACCCCTCGGTTCTTGCCTACGTCCGGGCCTCCGCCGGCCCGCCGGGCCCGTCGCCGGCGCCGGCGTCTCGGCATGGCGACTCCGTCCTGTGCGTCAGCAACCTCTCCCGCTTCGCCCAGCCCGCCCAGCTTCCTCTTCAGCGTTGGGAGGGAATGACACCCGTCGAGCTCCTGGGCCGCATCCCCTTCCCGCCCATAGGCGACCTGCCGTACTTCATAACGCTCCCGCCGTACGGCTTCTACTGGTTCGGGCTGGTCGAGCGCCACCCGAGCCCGACTGGAGGTTGAGATGGAGCAGGGACCGATCGGGACGATCGAGCCGGTAGAAGTGCCGGCCGAACTGATCGATGGCATCGGGCCCTACCTGGCCCGGCAGCGGTGGTACGCGGGCGAAGGCCCACCCGCAACATTGCGCCTCGTCGAGGCGGGCCGGATGGCAGAGCTCGCCGACGGTTCAGGCCGCCTTTTGTGGGCTATCGTCGAGGCCGAGGGGGCGGACTACCAGCTTGTCATGGCCGAGCGGGCGGCCATAGGGGAGCACTTGCGCGGTCACGACGAAGCCTTCATTGCCGGCCTCCCGGACCGCGCCTATTACGACGCCACCGTGGACTCGGAAATGGCCCTGGCGTTGCTGCGGGTGGCCAGCGGCGGTGCAGAGACGGCCGAACACGCCCGGCCCCTGGGCGTCGAGCAGTCCAATACCTCCCTCGTCTACGACGACCGCCTGATCGTCAAGTTGTTCCGCCGCCTGTCCGTCGGCCCCAATCCCGATGCCGACGTGACTGCGGCCCTGGCGGCCACGGGCTTTTCCCACGTCGCGCACCCTGTCCTGCGGTGGCAACGCGACGGACGCGATCTCGCCTTTGGCCAGCAGTACCTGGCCGGCGGCACCGACGGCTGGGCCCTGGCACTGACCTCGCTCCGGGACTATTACGGGGCCGCCAGTTCCCAGGCGCCGGTCCACCCGGCCCTCTCGGGCGGCGACTTCGCGGCCGAAGTGTCCCGGCTCGGGCAGATGACGGGTGAGATGCACTTGGCGATGGCCGAGGCCTTCGGGGTTTCGGAAGGCTACTTGGGCGACGGCTGGAGGGCGCTCGTCGGCTCCATCGAATCGCGAGCCCGTCACCTCGTCCCCGAGCTGGCGGACGCGGCCGGGCCCTTGCTGGAGCGGCTGCGGTCCGTCCAGGATCCCGGCCCAGCCGTGAGGGCCCACGGCGACTACCACCTGGGGCAGGTGATGCGCACGGACGCGGGTTGGTACGTCCTCGACTTCGAGGGTGAGCCGAGCCGGCCCCTGGCGGAACGCCAAAGGCCCACTTCGGTCTTGAAAGACGTGGCCGGGATGCTGCGCTCGCTCAATTACGCTTCCCAGTTCGCGGTGGGGGAACGGGCCGAGGGCGACCCGGAACTGCTGGAGCCGTTCGCTCGGGCCTGGGAAGGCCGCAACCGGACCGCGTTCGTGCGAGGCTACCAGGAGTGCAAGGGCACCGAAGACCTGCTCCCACCGGGCCCCGACGACCGCGGGGCGGTCCGTGTGGCTTTCGAGGTCGACAAGGCCCTGTACGAGCTGGCCTACGAACAAGCTTTCCGTCCCGACTGGGCCCGCATACCGCGGGCCGCCTTGCAACGCCTGCTGTCAGCGCCGGTAGCCGAGCTCCTGGCCGGGCCTGTGGAACCGCCCGAACCATCGGAAGTCGATGATGAGGACCATGAGGTTTAGGAGGGTATTACAGCCACTATGACTACTACTGCCGTGCGCGGCGAAGGCCCCAAGGAACACGAGCCCGCACCCCAGGCGCTCGCCCCGCCGGACCGGGGACAGGGTGTGGACAACCAGTTCGAACTGCTCGTACAAGGCCGCCACTATGACCCGCATTCTCTGCTCGGTCGTCATGAGTTGTTCGTCCGGGCGCTGCGGCCCGGGGCGACCGAGATGTACCTGCTGGTGACCGGACCGGCTCCGGACCGGGCCGTGCTGGCCCGGGTACCGATGCACCAGGTGCACCCGGGCGGCCTATGGGAGGCGCCCCTGGACAAGGCTGCGGCCGGGTACCGTCTGGAGGCTGTCTACGGCGCGCCCGGCTCACCCGGCTTCTCGTTCGACGACCCCTACCGGCACTGGCCCACCCTCGGGGACCTCGACCTTCACCTGTACAACCAGGGGCGTCACCGCCGCCTCTGGGAAGTCCTGGGCGCTCACCCCCGGGCCCACGAAGGTGTGGCCGGCACCGCTTTCGCGGTTTGGGCGCCAAACGCCAAGGCGGTAAGGGTCGTCGGCGACTGGAACTTCTGGGACGGGCGCGTGCACCCCATGCGCTCTTTGGGCAGTTCGGGCGTTTGGGAGATTTTCCTGCCGGGAGTGGAGGCCGGCGCCCGGTACAAGTACGAGATCGTGGCCGCCGACCAACGGCTGACCTTGAAGGCAGATCCGTTCGCCTTCGCCACCGAAGTCCCGCCGGGCACTGCCTCGGTCGTAGCCGAGCCCCCTCGGCACACTTGGGGCGACACCGAATGGCTGACGAAGAAGTCCGCCGAGGCGGATCCTCTCAACCGCCCGATGTCCGTTTACGAGGTCCATCTAGGGTCCTGGCGCTGGACTGATGACGGCGCCGAGGGGAGCCGCCCGCTCTCTTATCTCGAGCTGGCCGAACAACTGCCGCAATACCTGGCCGAAATGGGCTTCACTCACGTGGAGTTCCTGCCCGTGGCCGAGCACCCTTTCGGGGGCTCCTGGGGTTACCAGGTCAGCGCTTACTACGCGCCGTCGGCCCGTTTCGGGAGCCCGGACGATTTCCGTGCCCTGGTCGACGCGTTGCACCGCCGGGCCATAGGCGTGATCGTCGACTGGGTGCCGGCCCACTTCCCCCGCGACGACTTCGCGCTGGCGCGCTTCGACGGGACCAACCTCTACGAACACTCCGGCCCTATGGGTTCCCAACCCGACTGGGGGACGCTGGTATTCAACCTGGGACGCCATGAGGTGAGGAATTTCCTCATAGCAAACGCCCTTTTTTGGGTGGACCAGTACCACGTCGACGCGCTCCGGGTCGACGCCGTGGCCTCGATGCTTTAC
>PMLI01000367.1 GCA_003158835.1 Acidimicrobiaceae bacterium | reverse complement strand
TAGGGCCCGAACCGTCCTTCCCTGACCGTGATCATGGTCCCGCTCACCGGGTCGGTGCCGATCTCAGCCAGAGGCTGGCTGGCCTGGCGGTTACCCCGGGCCCGGGGGCGGGAGAAGAGGTCGAGGGCGTCCGCCAGGGTGACCGTGAAGAGCTGGTCTTCTGTCTCGAGCGAACGGTAGTCGGTGCCCTTTCGGACGTAGGGCCCGTAACGGCCCTTGTCCACGACTATCGCTTCGCCGCCCTCGGGGGCGCGCCCGAGCGTGCGGGGCAGGGTGAGTAGGCGAAGGGCCTCTTCCAGGGTCACCTCTTCAGGCACCATGTCGGAGAGCAAGGACGAAGTCTTCGGCTTGGTGCTCAGCTCCTCGGCCCGGCCCAACTGGATGTAAGGCCCGTAGCGCCCGGCCCGCACCAGTACCGGCAAGCCCGTCACCGGGTCGGGGCCGAGCTCCCGGTCGGCCCGTTCGGCCGTGGGGGCGTCGAGCAACTCGTGGGCGCGCTCGACCGTGAGCTCATCGGGGGCCAGGTCCTCGGGCAGCGACGCCCGCCGCTCGTCCTCCTGCACGTAGGGCCC
This sequence comes from Acidimicrobiaceae bacterium, assembly GCA_003158835.1. Lineage (GTDB taxonomy): Bacteria > Actinomycetota > Acidimicrobiia > Acidimicrobiales > Palsa-688 > Fen-671. The sequence continues at coordinate 1,979 of PMLI01000367.1, read as the reverse complement.
GAAACGACCGACCCGCACGACCACGCCTGAACTGGCGTCCCCCACCGGTATCGAATTGACGGCACGCGCATCGATCTCAGCCAGGCGCTCCGCCACCATCTGCTTGAGGCCCTCGTCCTCACCCTTGGCCCCCGGGAGGCCGAAATAGAAACGGGTCAGCCACGGCAACGGCTCCTCGTCGCCCCGGGCGATGCCGTCGAGGTCTTCTTCCATTTGAGCGGTGAAGCCATAGTCGACCAGCTTGGCGAAATGCTGCTCCAACAGCCCGACGACGGCGAAGGCGGTCCAGGACGGCACCAGGGCGCTGCCCTTTTTCCAGACATATCCGCGGCTCTGGACGGTGTCGATGATGGCGGCATAAGTCGAAGGGCGCCCGACCCCCAGTTCTTCCAGAGCCCTTACCAAAGATGCCTCGGTGTAGCGGGCCGGGGGCTGGGTGGTGTGGCCTTCGGGCGCCAGTTCCTCGGCGTCCACGGCCTCTCCCCGGGCCAGCCGGGGAAGGCGGACCTCCCTGTCTTCTAGCTCCGCTTCGGGGTCGTCCGAGCCCTCCACGTAGGCGCGTAAGAAGCCAGGGAAACTGACGACCCGCCCGTTGGCGGCGAACTCGGCGTCCTCACCGGCCGAACTCGTGGCCCCCACGCGCACCTGCACGCTCAGGCCCTGGGCGTCGGACATCTGCGAAGCCACCGTGCGCTTCCAGATGAGCTCGTAGAGGCGCAACTGGTCGCCGCTCAGCCCGCTGCGCTCGGGGTGGCGGAACTGGTCACCGGCGGGGCGGATCGCCTCGTGCGCCTCCTGGGCGTTCTTCACCCGCTTTTCGTAACGGCGGGGGCCGGAGGGCAGGTAATCGGCGCCGTACAGCTCGCGCACGACACTGCGCGCCGCCGAAAGGGCCTGTTCGGACAGGGCCGTGCTGTCGGTACGCATGTAGGTAATATGCCCGGCTTCATAAAGGTCCTGGGCGACCCGCATGGTGCGGGCGGCGGAGTAGCGCAGCTTCCGGCCCGCTTCCTGCTGCAGCGTGGAGGTCAGAAAAGGAGCGTACGGGGAACGTCTCCAGGGTTTTTCGTCCACGCTGCGCACGGCGAACTCGGCGCCGGCCAGGCGCTGCGCCAATCCCCGGGCGCCGGTCTCGTCTAACCGCACGATGTCGGCCCGGCTCAGCTCCCCGTCCTCGCCAAAATCCCGCCCCGTCACCAGGCGGGCGCCGTCGAGGGCCACGAGCAGACCGCCGAACCCGCCGCCTTCGGCCCGGAAGCGGCCGGAGATGTCCCAATATGAAGCGGCCCGGAAGCGCATCCGGGCACGCTCCCGCTCGACGAGCAGGCGGGTGGCCACCGATTGGACGCGGCCGGCCGAAAGGCGGGGGAGCACCTTGCGCCACAGGACGGGACTGACTTCGTACCCGTAGAGGCGGTCGAGGATCCGTCTGGTCTCCTGGGCATCGACCAGCCGGCGGTCGAGGTCGCGGGAATTGTCGACAGCACGGCGGATCGCTTCCCGGGTGATCTCGTGGAAAACCATGCGCTTCACGGGCACACGCGGGTTGAGCACCTCCAGCAGGTGCCAGGCGATCGACTCACCTTCGCGGTCCTCGTCTGTGGCCAGATAGAGCTCGCTCGCCTCCTTGAGCAGGGCCTTCAACTTGGTGACCCGTTCTTTTTTGCCCGGGACCACGACGTAGAGCGGCTTGAAGCCGTTGTCCACGTCGACGCCCAGCCGCGCCCACGGCTCCCCCTTGAACGCGGCCGGGATGTCCCGGGCGTCGCTGGGCAGGTCCCGGATGTGGCCTACCGACGACTCGACCATGTAGCCGTTGCCGAGAAAGCCGGCGATGGTCTTAGCCTTCGCCGGCGACTCGACAATAACCAGTGGCTTGGGCATCTACGGGGCTTACCTCTGGCCCGGTGCTGTCGGTGGCCCGGCGGGGCCAGGGGGCTCGCGGTGGGTGAGGTCCGGGGCCGACGAGGTCGGCGCCG
>PMLI01000428.1 GCA_003158835.1 Acidimicrobiaceae bacterium | reverse complement strand
AGCGCCTTGCTCTTCTGGGTGATAGTGCTTTGTCTGGAGCTGCTGGTAATTCCCGTGCACGTCTCTCCCGCCAGCGGCTCTATCCGGTGCGGGAGTCCGCCGGATATCGGTGTGTTTTACTTGCCTTCTTCGAATTGGGAACCTGGTTTGTTCAACCTATGTGAACATGCTGAGCACACTCGACGGGCCGAGGTGGCGACAACGCTGGCCGGAGCCGTCATCTCGACGATCGGTTTAGGCCTGGCTTCGACCTGGCAACCGCGGAGACGTGCCTCGTTGATCAGCCTGGTGGGATTCGTGCTCGCCTTCGGGTCGTTCCTCTTGGTCATTGGCAACGCCATCGAGTAGAGCCTCTAACGGGACGTCACAAGGGTGCGCGCCCTGTAACACGGCACGCTCTATGTAGCGGTCGACCACTACGTGCGTCTGAATGAACGACCAATAAGCCTGCCCGTTGGGGCTGGAGGGCGCATCCGGAAGTCTGGACTCCCCAGATCGCTGATCACAGCGTGATCACAAACGCTCCATAACTGTCCGGGACGGGACATCACGCCGGCCCCGCCGCCGAGGGCCAAAGGCCTGCTCAGGGCGCACGTGGCGGTACTGACCGGACCGGCCGGAATGGCCCCTCTGTGAGTTCGAGTCTCCAGACAGCGCGTAGGCTTCGCCGGGAGCGACTACGAAAGCGGGCCCAGATAGCTGGTGGGGCGGACCGCGATGGACACTGGCCCTTTCACGGTGCTCACCAGTTCGTGATCACCGCGGCAAAACTCTGGGCCGGTATGGGTGCCTCCTCGGCACGACGGCTCGCGCCAAGGAACAGGCAGTGGCACGATCGTCACGATGATGACGGGCAGTGCGAGCGCGCCCGCAGCGATGGAGGCAATTGTCCGCCGCATCACCAGCGGACGGTCAGCGATGAAATCCATGACGCTCCGGCTCGTCGTGTCGTGGTTTTCATCGGTTCAAGGTCAGGCTACTTCCCAGGTTCCCGAACTAGGGTTCCAGGCGGCGTTGGTGACCTCACCAGACAGGATCGGGTCGGCAAAAGCAGCTACACCTCGTAAAACGCCTTCGAGCTGCTCCGGCACGGTGCCGACAAGACCGGCGCGGTCCACAAAGTCCGACCAAGCGCTCTGTCGCATCTGGCCGTAGGAGGTCAGGGCCTGCCGCAAGGGCACGAGCACAGTGCCCCTGAAAGTCGCGGTGGCTTCTAATGCGGCTCGGAACTCTGACGCGTCGACCGAGTGCATGCGAGTGAGCAACCACACGTCGGAGAAGTCCCGCTCTCTGGTGTTGGCGTCACCACGCCGGACCATGGTCTCGACCTTCTCGCCGAGGACGCTTACCAGAGGGTACGCCAGGAGATCGAAGGATTTGCCCAACAGCGACGGGTAACTCACGGTCGCCGGCCCTGGAACAATCGGGTCACCGAAGTTGACGTCAACCTTCAAAGGGATCTTGGCCGTCGCCAGGCGGGCTTCAGCGTGGATGCGGATGCCTGGGTAGGGGTCACCTTCGCGGATCACTTCGACCCTGAGCGAACCCGTGTCGAAGACCACGCCATCGTCGACCTCGACGGTGAAAACGTCCCGCAGCCAGTGGGCAAGCTCTTGCTCCTCGTTATCGAGCGCTCGGGCTGCCATGTCGATGTCTTGCGTGGCGCGTCGAACGTCGTACACCGCGAGCAGCATGCCCCCTTTGAGGATGAGGCGGTTGCGCCAGGGTGTCTGGACGAGCCGGTACAAGAACCGTTCGAGGGCATAGCGCACGAGGAACTCCTGAGTGCCTCGCCCGGCTTGTCTCGCTCGGCGCTGCAGGTCGAGGTAGACCTGCCCAGCCCTGTCCGCCCTGGTGGGCCGCGACATCAGCCTAAGACCTCAAGGGCATGGCGGACGACAGCGAACGTCCTCAGCGCCCGGGCCAAGTCCAATAGCCGGCCCGGTTTGGCCTCCGGGGACGCCATGTAGGAGCGCAGAGCGTTGTAGCTAATTGAAGTTCCGACCCCCGTGCGAGGCCGGAAACAGTCGACGATGGTCCGCTCGCGGTCCGAGACCCAGATATGCTCCTCGGGTCCGACCGGGACCTGGGTTCGGCCGAGGTCAAAGGTGGCGGCCTGGAAGACATGGACCTTGGTGGGCGGGTAAGTAATCGTCGGCTGGTTGGTGCCGCGCGGCACCGCCAGGTCGACGACGCCCGGCATCTCGTCGGTGAGGTCCCAATATCCAAGCGCAGAGACCAAGCAGATCATTCCCCTGGGTGCTCGGGCCGAGACCGCGAGCAGGTCGGGCATAGTGGGCGGCCCGGCACTGGCTCGCCGGTAGAGGCCTCGCGATAGCTCGACGATTATCTGCTGGTCACGTAGGCGATAGAGGTCTTCCCAGCTCAGCCCGACCTCTCGGGCCGTTTTGGACGTGAACATGGTCGGGAGCGCCCGAAGGCGGTCCTCCAGCCTTCCTCCTAGCTCGTTGGCAGGTCCGATGAAACCCATGATATCGCGATATTACATGTTATGGGTTTCATCGGGCAGTTTTGTCCTAGCGTGCAGGGGCGGCACGCGAGGCAGAGGCCAATAACTGGTCCTTGAGCGTCGTAAGTGCGTGGTCAAGCCTAGAGAGCCGGTAGACGATCAAGCAGCCCGAGAGAACTCTGACCAGCCACTATCCACTGCGAGGGGGCGTGTAGCAAAGTTTCGAGTCGGTCCTCCGACACGCTCCAGGTCCACGCCCCCCGAAGTGATCGTCGAGCGGAGTTTTACCTGTTCAGAGTGGCCAACGCGGCGGTAGGTGACGGTCAAGCCGAGCGATTGATAAAGGGCGGCGCGGTCGGACTGGTCGATTGTCTCGAGCAGTTCAGGCAAGTTGCGCAAGGCCGTGAGCGCTCCCATAACCTCATCAAAACCGAGGGGTGTGGGGGCGGGAGGGGCCGTCGCCAGAACGGCCTCGGCGGCCTTCCTTTCTCGTTGGGCGACCGCCACCCGCACGGCGATCAGTTCGGCCGGGATGCCCGCCTCGAGGCCGTCGAGGTACTTGGCCAATTTCTGTTCGCACTCCACGAGGGTGGCTCGCGCCCGGGTAACGGTCGGGTCCTCCCGGTTGCCGGCAGCGTCGGCGTCGACCACCTGTCTGGCCGTAGCCGCTATGCGGTCGGGTGCGAAGATGGTCGCCAGCCAAGCATCGATGTGGGGGAGTAGGCGGTCCTCGCGCACGGCCAGGCTCGGGGGGTGGTTGTTGACCGTTAGCGAGTAGTCGGGGCTGGCCTTGCAGCGGTAGAAGGCGTGGCCCCGGGCCATGTTCCCCTAGAACTTCTTTCCGCAGCAGTCACAGACCACCAAGCCGGCGAGGGGATAACGGGACGGCTCGGAACGACGGGTCCCGTCATGGGTGCGGTGCCGAGCGGGGGTGACCGCCTTGGTGCGCGTTTTGGCCGCGGTAATGGCCTGAGCGCGGTGCCAGGCTGACTCGTCCACAAGGGCTTCGTAGGTGCGCACCGATGAGGTGACCCAGTCGGTCCGGTCCTGCCACTGCTGGCGGGTCACATGGCCGAGCGCGGGACGGTCGGGGTCGATCAGGATGTCGGCTTTCTTGGTGCGGCCCGAGACCTGGTAGCCCAAGTAGCGGGGGTTGGCCAGTATGGCCCGCACCGCCGACATGGCCCATGCGTGCCCGGGCCGGTGGGGGTTCCGGGCCGGGTCGTGGGCGGAAGGGGAGGGGACCCCCTCGGCGGTCAACGTGGTGGCGATCTGCTTGTAGCCGGCGCCGGCGATGTACATGGCGAAGATGCGCCGCACTACCGGGGCGGCCTCGGGGTCCACCTCGAGCTGGTGCAGCCGGGCACCGGACGCGGCCTTGGATGGGTTCGGGTGCGGCCCGAGGTCACCGATCCGGTAGCCATAGGGCGGCCGGCCGCCGAGCCAGCGGCCCACCTCGGCGTGGGCGCGTATGGCGTTGGCCACCCGCAGGCGGGTGCGGTTGCGCTCGGCCCGGCTCATGGTGCCGTAGTTGGACAGGGCCATGTAGTGGCCGTCGTTGTCGATGTCGACCGCGCCACCCAGCTCGGGCACCCAGAGGGGGACGCGGTAGTGGGCGAACTGGAACAGGATGCCCTCGAACTGGGTGCCGGAAAAGGCGCGCTGGGGCTCGGCGATGACCAGGGCATCCCAGCCCCGTTCGGGGTTCTTTAGGTCACGCAGGATGCGCGACGCCTCGGGCCGGCGGTCCCAGGGCAGGCTCCGGCTCTTGTCGATGTCGTGGTAGACGGTGACGATCTCGCCGTGAGGGGCGATAAGCCGGGCCGCTGTTGCCACCTGCCAACGGAGGCTGTCGGCCGGGTCCTGGAGGTCGTCGGTCGAGGTCCGGGCGCTCAGGGCGAAGCGGGTCATGCCTTCCCACCTTTCTGGCGGTCACGAAGTCCCCGCACGATACGGGCCAGGACGGCAGCCACTTCGGGGGTCACCACGGGCTCGTCCTCGGCGACGAACTGGAGCGGCGCACGGGCGTCGGCGCCAGAGATTGCACGCTCGTTGAGGGTAGCGCGGGGGGTCTGACCGAGCGGCGGACCGGCGCGTGCTGGGCCGGTCTCCACGTTGGGCATTTCGTCGTCACCTCGCTCATGGAGGCCCCGACCTTCGGGGTCCTCCATGGGGCAGGGGCCGAGGTGGCGAAGTCCTCGCTGAGCTGGGTGGACGACCTGTGTGCCGCCGTGGGCGACGCCGTCACCAGGTCGAGGAGGACCTGACTCCCTGATCGAGGCAAGTGCCAGACCGGAGGCCGACCAGGCGTGAGTTGTGGCGGCGCGGCGCGTGCCCTCGCCGGACAGCCAGCCCGGGCAGCACGGGCGCAGAACATCGCCACCTCCGCCCCGGAGGGTGTGAAGC
>PMLI01000143.1 GCA_003158835.1 Acidimicrobiaceae bacterium | reverse complement strand
GGGCGGGTGTAGAAACGGTATACCTCGCTTAGGTTATCTTGGGGCGACCCGGGAGAAAGGGGCAACGACGCGCCACTAGTAGTCACAGAAGACCGGTGCTTGGCCTCCATCGGCCATTCGTAACCGATCAAGCCGGCCACGCCCAAGCCGACCGCGCCCGTCACCACCCGAAGGCCCCACCCGAGGAACTGCCGACGGGTACTCATCGGCTCACGATATCCTGGTTGAGCACGTTGCCCGTAGGCCGACGTGCGCCCTGGCGCTACGAGCTGGTTTCAAACGGCGCCGCACACGCCTTGGTGTTGTGGCAGTGCTCCGCCTTCACGAGCTCGTCGTGAAGTGCAGTTCTTGGCTGGCTTGACAGCGAGGCATAGACGTTGTCGAGCTCGTAGGGGTCTGCGGTCAGGTTGTAGTACTCCCGGAAGCCGTAGCTGTACTCCACATATAGGGCACCCGGCAGGCGCAAAGCCTCATAGCTGGGCGGGTTGGCGTTTTGGTCGTTCTGGTAGTCCGGGTCGTGCTTGTTGCCAACCGGGCCCAGGTGCTCGATCAACGCTCCCTGCGGCCAACCCTTGGGCGTCCCGTTGGCGTGCGAGGTGGTCGACAACAAGGGGACCAGGCTGCGGCCGTCGACGACCTCAGATGGTTTGGTCCGGGCAAAGGCATCGAACGTCGAGCGCAAGTCGATGTTCTGGGCAAACGACGTGGCCCGGTGGCCCTTGCGCACGCCGGGCCCGACCACGATGAGCGGTACGTTGATGTCGGTGTCGAAGGCGGTGAGCTTGCCCGGCATCAATCGGTGGTCACCCATGTGCAGCCCGTTGTCGGAGCTGAAGATGAAATAGGTGTCGCTCAGTTCGCCGGTGGCCCCCAACGTGGCGACGAGCTTGCCGATCAGGTCGTCCACCGACCTCATGGACTGGGCCCGCATACGGAACTGCTGGTTGACCAATGCGAGCTGTTTGGCCGACAGAGGCTTCCGCTGTCCCAGCCACGCCGGCGGGGCCACGGCGCCCGCATCGAAGGCGGGCGTCTTGGGGGCTTCCAGACCGGGGTAGAGGTTGGCGTACTTAGGCGCCGGTGTGAACGGCATATGCGGTGCGAATGTAGCCAGTTCGAGGAAGAACGGCTGCGAGGGGTGGTCCTTTACGGTCTCGGTGATGAACGAGTTCCCGAGGGCGGACAGGACGTCGGTCAGGTAGTTGTCGTGGCCCGATTGGTTGGGCCCCCCGTAATGGACGACCCGACCGTTCTCGTTGAGGCTGTAGTTGAACTCCGGATAGCCCCAGTCGGCTACGTCCCAGACGTCCCAGCCCGGCGCCGGAGGGTCGGAGGTCCTGTACTGGTTGAGGTACTTGCCCATCATCGCCGTCCGGTACCCGGCGGCGTGGAGGTCGGTGGCAACCGTGGAAGTCTCGTCGCCGTGAGAGTTGAAGGCATGGTAGCCGCCTTCGCGCCCGCTGTTGGTGTACACGCCGGTGTCGTGGGGGAACCTCCCGGTGAAGATCGAAGCCCGCGAGGGGCAACACAGCGAGTCGGCGACGAAGTAGTCGGAAAAAGATGTGCCTTGGCGCATGAGCGACCAGAGATTGGGCGTGAACTGTGGGGTCACGAGGTTGTCCGCCAGGTCGTCGGTCAAGACGAACACTATGTTGGGCCGTAATGGTGCGCTCGCAACCGCCGGTCCGGGGACGACGCCGCCCCAAAGAGCGGCGATCAGCAGCAACGCCAAAGGGGTCCGACCGAGCCACTTCGACATTGCTAAGGTCCTTTCTTCGGGTCGAAGACGAAGCTACCACCCGAAGGCCCTAGCATTGGCGCCTATGACTGGGTGTTCGCCATGACCGAGCCGGCGAGTAAGCGGCAGCAGCCTGGTCTTGGCGCCGCCGGTCCCTTTGGTGGCGGTCTGGCGGCGCGCCAGGCCCAGGGGCCCTCACCGGGGAAGGTAAAGCTGAGCCGGCGCGCCTTGCTCGTGCGCCTGGTCCAAGGCTCGTTGGGCATCGGCACGGTGGCGGTCCTGAGTGGCCTGGAGGGCCCGGCCTGGGCGGCGCCCTGTCCTCAGGTGCGCGCTGCTCCGAGCAGTAAACCGTCGCTGCCTCAACTGAGTGGTGCCCGCAGTGCTAGTACCCACGCAGGACAGTACGTTTTTCGCTCAAGGCCCGATCTCAAAGCCCCGGTCATCACGATCGACAAGCAGTCGCACGGCTTGGCGCCGGGACTTATCCTCACCGACAGCCACGCTGGGCCCGCCGACCAAGGGCCCATGATCTTCGACAGCAACGGGGACCTGGTGTGGTTCTTGGACTTGTCGCCGGGGACCGACACCGATTTGCGCGTCTTCAACGTCCAGGTCCAGTCCTTGGCCGGCAAGCCGGTCCTCACCTGGTTCCAGGGCACCGTCGTCAACGCCCACGGGCTGGGCCATTACGAGCTGTGGGGCCCAGGTTACACCCGGGTGGCGCAGGTAAAAGCCCAGAACGGCTACCAGGCGGACCTGCACGACTTCGTGCTGACCGACAAGGGTACGGCACTGTTGACTTGCTACGGCGAAGCGCCCGCCAACCTTTCCAAGTTCGGGGGGAAGTCGGACGGCACCTACTACTACGGAGTGGTGCAAGAAGTTGAGGTCACTTCAGGCAAGCTACTGTTCGAGTGGCGCAGCGACGAGCACGTCCCCCTCGCCCAGTCCAACCTAAAACTCACGAGCCCCGCCGCCCCTTGGGACTATTTCCATCTCAACTCCGTCAGTGTCGACCCGACCGACGGCAACCTCATTATCTCCGGGCGCAACACGTGGGCGTTTTACAAGCTTCACCGCTCTAGTGGCAAGATCCTCTGGCAACTGGGCGGCAAGACAAACGACTTCAAGCTTGGGCCGGGGGCCAACTTTGCTTTCCAACACGACGTAAGGCGGAACGCCGGCGGCTCCGTCAGCCTCTTCGACAACGAGGGCGGCCCACCCGACGAAGCCAGCCAGTCGCGTGGCTTGATCTTGTCGGTGGACGAGGTTCACCGGACCGCCGCTTTGCTCCACCAGTACGACCATTCACCTCCGGTGATGACACAGGCACTGGGGAGCGTCCAGGAGCTTGCCGACGGCCACCGCTTCATCGGTTGGGGCGAGTCGAGCTATTTCACCGAGTACGGGGCCAACGGCGAAGTCATCCTGGACGGCCAGCTGGCCGAGGGGACCGAGTGCTACCGGACCTTCAAGCAGGTCTGGTCCGGCCAACCGAGCAACGAGGCGCCCGCCATGGCGGTGGCTCGCGGGACGGCTACCGCCACGGTTTACGCCAGCTACAACGGCTGTACCGACGTGGCCGCGTGGCTGGTCCTTGGTGGGCCCAGTGCCAGCAAGCTCACCCCTCTGGGCCGTGCCACCCGCTTCGGCTTCGAGACGGCGATAACCGTCCACGCCCCGCCTGCTTACGTTGCCGTAGAGGCGATCGGCAGCGATGGCAAGGTCCTGGCTCGCTCCGCGGCCCAGCCCGCGCGATAAGGAGGTCGGGCAGCACCGGCGGTCACGGTCGTCACAGTGGGGTGGCGGCTATCACTCGCACGCCGGGGAGCCAGGAGCCGGGAGGGGCATCGTGTAGGCCTCANNACCACAGTGGCCGCCTCAGCCCGCCGGGCCCCGGAGCCGGGCGGCAAAGGTCTTTCCAGCGCAGGTACACCTGGTGGGCGGCATTGGTGTCCACAAAGACGTCGCCGTAGCCGTCGCCGAGGAGGGCTTTTTGCACCTTCACGGCCTGGTGCCAGCACTGCATCCCAGAGACGGGGTCAGGATGCACGGGAAAGGTCAGGTTCTGGTGGACACCCGTGTCGGACCACCAGATCCGGGAGGAGTCGGGGTCGGGGCTGGGCCATGGCCGCGCTCCCTGTTTCACCTTCAACATCCACTGGCCCGGTGCGGGCTCGGTCACCTCGACCACTGAACTGCCCCAACGTTCTATGGGTTCGTCACGGTCCCGGCGCCAGCGGCCCAGATGGTGCGAACAGGCGACGACACCCGGCCGGAGCCCCTCTGTGACCCAGAGCGCAATGACGTACCAGCCGATCTCAGTGTGCACCCTGACCAGGTCGCCGGTGGCCATTTCCAAGCGATCGGCGTCCGCCCCCGACATGAGAAGGGGATTGCGGTGGGAGATCTCGAACAGCCACTTGGCGTTGTTGTTGCGGGTGTGGACCAACGTCGGCAGGCGGTAAGTGGGCACCAGGGCCATGACTTCACCTTCGGCTTGGGGAGGCCAGATCACGGCCGGCATGCCGGCCGGCCAGGGCCCGGCGGTCAGGGCTAGTGCCTGCGCCGGGCCCGGACGCGGGCCGGCGCCCGAGGCGGCGGCCAGTGCCTCGGGGCCGACGTGGCTGGGGACATACTCGGGCAGGGCGTGCTCGGGCCACTTCCAGTCGCGCATCGTGGCAGAGTAAAGCTCCAGCTTGCGAGAGGGAGTGGCGTACCCGGTGACAGGCCGCCCCTCCACCACGGTCCCGACGGCGCGGCCGTCCTTCACCAACAGGTCCCCCTCGGCCACGGCGCCTTCCACGTCTGGTCCCGCCGGGTCAGACTCGTTGAGGCGGTAGACGTCGCCAGCCACTTCAAAGGCTCCAAAGCGGCGCATGTACTCGAGGGGGCTAAGGCCCTGGGCGGCGGCGGCTTCAGGGAGCCCGGGCACGGAACGGGAGAAGATGTAGCCGTAATACTCATCGACACCGAGAGGCGTGCCCGGCTGCTCCTGCGACTCGAACCACTGGCGGATACCGAGAGAGCCATCGGGATCGATGTGCCAGGAAAGGCTCGTCCAGAACTCGTCCTCTTCCCACACCTCACCCGGGTTGGCCTCATAGCTGAAGCGCACCTTTTCCCCACGCTCCCGCTCCCGGAAAACGCGGAGCACTGGTTGGCGGAAACCGATCCAGCGGGCGGCGTGCGTCTCCTGGCTCTGGATGTCGTGGCGCTCGCACGCGAGGCCCATGGGGAGCACGTAATCAGCGAAGGCGGCGGTCTCGCTCCAGACCGGGGTCAGGGCGGCGTGCACCCCGACCAGGTTCTCGTCACGCAGCACCTCCATCCAGCTGAAGCCGTCAGGGTAGGTCCATACCGGGTTGAAAACACGGGTGAAGTAGGTGTCCAGTCGGCCCCGTCCCTCCTTCAGGAAGTGCGGCAGCAATTGGGAAAGTTCGTGGTGGCTGAGCGGCCACTCCGGCGGGTAGAGCAGTTCGTTCCAGCGCTTCTGCGGCGGCGGATTCTTGAACGGACGCGGCACAAACTTGTTCCACGCATTCAGATTGTGTCCGCCCGGAGTTCCCACCGACCCGGTCAGTACATGCAGCAGCATCAAGGCGCGCGCGGGTTGCCATCCGCCCAGATTGCCGGACGCGCTGCCCCGCCAAAGATGCGATGCGAAGCGGCTTCCGGCAGCCGCGATCTCGCGCGCCGTCTTGATGATGACGTCCGCTTTCACTCCGCTTTCCCTTTCCGCAAACTCCGGCGTGAATTTCGCGTAGTGCCGCTTCAGGGCTTCCATCAGAGCTTCGAAACTTTGGCCTTTCGCCCGAAATCCGTCGACTTCAAGTTCTTCCCAGTTGGTCCAG
>PMLI01000274.1 GCA_003158835.1 Acidimicrobiaceae bacterium | reverse complement strand
ATAACTACTTTCCGGTGGCAGTTCGACGGTGTCCCAGTCCTTGTGGAAGTTGAGGTGGCGGTCCCCCGCCTGACGCCTGCCATGTGGTAGGTGTTCGGGCGTCCACCAAGACATCCGAACGAGGAAAGGGACCACCACCAATGAACAAGAAGATACCCCTCGCGCCTGCTACGCCGCGGGACCTTGAGGCGGCGAGGTTGGCTGGGCTGTCGGTGCAGCCCAGCCTCGCCATGGCCGATCTGCAGGGGGCGATCAAAGACGGGCTGATGGCTTTCTCGTGCGCCGCCGGACTGGTCGTGATCGCCGAGATGATGCAAGAGGAACTGAACGCCGTCGTCGGTCCGAAGGGCAGGCACGACCCCGAGCGCGTAGCCGAGCGCAACGGCAGCGCTCCGGGCTCAGTCGTGCTGGGTGCCCGCACTGTGCCTGTGCGCCGTCCCCGGGCGGTGCGCACCGACGGCGGGGGCGAGGTCGGCCTCGACACCTACAAGGTGTTCTCCTCGGCCGACCTGTTGACCCAGGTCGCCCTGGAGCGCATGCTCGCCGGGGTGGCCACCCGCCGCCATGAGCTCGTGGCCGAGCCGATAGGCACCGAGCTGGAAGCGGTTGCCCGCAGCGGCTCGAAGTCGGCGGTGTCACGTCGTTTCAAAGCCGCCACAGAGGCCAAGCTGGCCGAGCTATTAGCCCGGGACCTCTCCGAGCTCGACGTGGCCGCCATGATGATCGACGGGGTCATGTTCGCCGAGTGCTGCATCGTGGTGGCCCTGGCCATCACGTCGGACGGGACCAAGGTGCCCGTCGGGCTATGGGAGGGCGACACCGAGAACACCACGGTCGTGAAGGACCTCCTCGCCGACCTCGTCTCGCGTGGCCTTTCCTGTGAGGCTGGCGTGCTGTTCGTCCTGGACGGCTCCAAAGCGCTGGCCGCCGGGGTGGACAGGGTATTCGGCGACCGTGCCCTCGTCCAGCGCTGCCAACTGCATAAACGTCGAAATGTTGGTGGGTACCTGCCCAAAGGCTACGCCGCCAGCATCGACCGTCAACTGGCCAAGGCGTTCGCAGACACCGACCCCGCTCGTGGTCTCAAAGTCGCCAAGGGCATCGCCGCCCAGCTCGATGAGCGCTACCCCTCGGCGGCGGCGAGCCTGAGAGAAGGCCTGGACGATATGTTCACCGTGCGCCGCCTCGGCCCGTCGGCAGGCCTGGCCCGGTCGCTCACCTGCACGAACGCGGTGGAGTCGATGATCTCGGTCGTGCAGAGGCTCTGCGGCCGGGTCACCAACTGGAAGGGCCCCAAGATGACACGGCGTTGGGTCGGAGCGGGCATGCTCGAAGCCGAGCGGTCGTTCCGGCGCATCTGGGGCTGCAAGGACATGCCCGCGTTCACGACCAAGATCCGTGCCGAGGTCGCACGCCGGCGCGACGACAGAGGAGCCCGAGATGCCGTCGCGTAACGGTTCCGTAACGCCAACCTGCACCGCGTGCGGCGGCGCTCTCCCTACAGGGCGGCCCCGCAGCACCTGCAGCGAGGGTTGCCGGCAAAAGGCTTGGCGCCTACGCCATCAACCCGAGCTGACAATCCCGGAGCTACCTACCGCCCGCTCCCACAAGGACCGTACCGTTTACGAGTGCCCCGCCTGTGGGACGAGGCTCCTCGGCTCGCAGTTCTGTGAGGACTGCCACACGTTTATGCGGCGCCTCGGGCCCGGTGGGTTATCGCCATGCTGTGGGGAGCCCGTCACTTTCGAAGAGCTCCTCGACGCCTGATAAATCAGCTGACCGGGACCAAAATGTCACACCCAAGGCGTATTATCAGACCGCCTGCAACAGTGGGGCTGTCACCCAACTTCCACAAGCCACGAGACACCCTCCTGCGGCGCGGGCAGCTGGCTTGCAGAATGGGTCGGTAATGGCGTAACCGACGTGGTACTTGTTTAGCGCATTTGAAGCGCGCTGGAGCCCGTTGTGAACGGGGGGCGAACCTCCTTGGACAGTGGGGGTTTTTCTATCAGCCGAGCAGGACGGCGAGACCCGGGTCGGGACCACGGGCAAGTGAGGTGAGGTAGTCGATGGCGTCGACACCATGCTGGCCGGCGGTGCGGATAACGCTCATGATCGTCCCCTGGGTACGGCCGCCTCGGGCAGTGCGGTTGCCACCCCAGACCTTGCGGTTCACCACGGCTGGGCGTATGCCTTGTTCTGCCCGCCAGTTGGTGGCGTCGACCCTGTCGTCGGCGAGGAAGCTGAACATCGCCGGGGCTTCTTTGGCTAAATGGGCGATGTAGCGGCGCACCGCTTCATGGCTAGAACGGCCCTGGCAGAGCTCGGCGAGCCGCTCGGCCAGCTCCACCGCGGCGCCGGCACGCTCCTCTGGACCCAGTTCCCGGGCCGCCAGAGCATCTTTTAGGATGATCTTGGCCTTCCTCGGCATCGGGGTCGCCCACTTCGGCAGGTCTTGTTCTAAATGCGTGGCCCGGCGGAGTAGGTGGGCAAGACAAGTCTGGTGGGTGGCGTCTTTGTAGCGGCGGTAGGGCGCCCAGCCATCNNACCTCGGGGTTGGTCGCCTCCCACAGCCACGCCGACTTGCCCCCGACCCGCCAGCCCGTCTCGTCCATTACGACCACGGGCGAGGAATTGGCGCGGCGGACGAGCTCTTGGTGGACCGGGACCAAGTCGGTGCCGGCTGAACGCTCGGCGGCCTGGCAGAGCGCCCCGGCGGTGCTGACCACGCCCAGGCGTGCCATCAGTGCCTGCACTTTTGCCCAAGAAAGCCCGAGGCTGTAGTGCAAGAAGCTGGCCCACGCCTTGGCGCCCGGCCCGATCTGGGACCCGGCCGCGCCCAAAGCGTCCGAGACTTGGTCGGCGTGGCGTCCCTGTACCCGGCGGCCACATTCGCGGCAACGGCCAACCCCGACCCTAAAACGCGTCGTCACCGGCTTCATTTCACCGATGTCGACCTGCCACTGCTCGGCATCGCGTTCGTGCTCGACGTCACCGCCACAGAACGGGCAGCAAGGCGGCAGGCCGGCTTGCAGGTCCAAGTCGGGCGGGCTGGTGGGAGCCATGCGATGACCGTGACGGCCGTGCGCGTCGCCGGGCTTTCGTCCCGGGTCGCGTGGTCCTTCTTTGGGGCCGCCTTTAGAGAAGGGCGCCGACTGGCGCTTGCCGGCCCGCTGGGCTGCTTCCAACGCCTCCTCCAGGGCCCTTATCCGCTCGTCCTTTTCGCGGATCTCGTCCCGCAGGTGCGCGACCGTGTCTTGGAAGCGTGCGACGATTTCCTCAAGCTCCGCAACGCGTTCCCCGAGGCCCACACCACTTTAATATCAAATGGTGGGCCCTCAGTGGTGGATGCTCGCGCGGTGCGCGCGAACGCCCTGGCAGGAAGGCCACCGCCCCAACCCACAGGTCCGTCCCCTCATCGGAATGCGCTAAACAAGTACCCGACGTGTTAGGGCTAGATGGGGCGTCCGTAAAGACAGGGATGCTGGAAGTGGCGGCGGAGCGTATATTGACAACGGACTTACGGGTACCA
>PMLI01000028.1 GCA_003158835.1 Acidimicrobiaceae bacterium | reverse complement strand
CAACGCCTCGGCCAGTTGTACCACCGAGATGTCCGACTTCTGCTGTGGGTGGCTTGGGTTCACTCCTCCTGCTCCTATTCGTTGCCATGCGTTGCAGCTCAGGTCCCTACGCTTGCGACCCATGCGTACTGACCCGGGCCACCGAGGACACGGTCCGTCAACTAGGGCTTCGCCAACAATTGCACGCGCGAAGGCCATCGCGCACGTGTTGTCCTGATCCTGCACCACCCTTGGCGCTGACCGGTGTTGGCAACGCGCGCAGAGCGTTATGAGGCCGTCCTTCAGCGCATCCCCCCGGTTTGGCTTGAAAGCCGGCCCAAAACCGCTTGAAGAGCCGGGACGGTCCAGTCGCCGTCAACCGGCCGGTGCCACGGGCGCGACGGACGCCCCCAACGCCCCCAGAGCCTCCAGGACCCGGGCGGAACAGCCGGTCATCTGCAAGACCGGGCAGCGTTCGACGATGGTGTCGACAAGGCCGGCGAACGCCCGGCCCGCTTCGCCGTCCGGGTCGAGGGCGGCAGGCTCACCGCTGTCCCCACCCCGGGCCACGGCGGGTTCGAGCGGGATACTGGCCAACAGGGGGGCGCCGATCTCACGCGCCAGGCGCAGGCCGCCCCCGCTGCCAAAAAGCTCGTAGCGCTCACCGTGCGAGCAGCGGAAGGCACTCATGTTCTCGACCACCCCGACGACCCGCAGGTAACTCTTGCGTGCCATGGTGGCGGCGCGGGCCGCCACCATCTGGGCGGCGTGGCCCGGAGTGGTCACGACCAGCACCTCGGCGCTGGGCAGCATCCGGGCCAAACCCATCTGGATGTCCCCGGTCCCGGGGGGCATGTCGACGATGAGGTAGTCGACATCGCCCCACGCCACGTCTTCCAGGAAATGCTGGACGGCCCGGTTGAGCATCAAGCCCCGCCACATGACGGCCTCGTCCTCGCCGGCTAGAAAGCCCATGGACACGACCCGCACTTCACCATCGCCGACGCGACGGACCACAGGGCGGATCAGCTTGCGCTCGGGATCCTCGGCGTCCCTCGTCGCCTCCAACTGACCGGTGACACCAAGCATGCGGGGGACCGAAAACCCGGCGATGTCCGCGTCGAGCACCCCGACCCGGTACCCCCTGGCGGCGAGCCCGGCGGCCAGGTTGACCGATACCGAAGACTTACCCACGCCACCCTTGCCCGAAGAAACCGCGATCACCCTGGCCCGGGCCGGCACCGTCGTCTTGGGCGCCCGTTGGGTGGCTTTCCAGCGAGCCCTGGCCATCAGAGCCGCCTTCTGGGCCGGATCCATGGCGCTGGTCACGACGTCGACGGCGCTGACCCCGGTCACGGCTCCGGCCCGGGCCGTCACCTCTGCTTTGATCTGACCTCGCAGTGGGCAGGAAGGAGTCGTGAGGGCAACCCGGACCATGACGGCGCCGCCGGGGCGCACCTCAACCGCGTCCACCATGCCCAGGTCGACGATGTTGTCGCCCAGCTCAGGATCGACCACGCCCCGTAGGGCGTCCCACACAGCGGCCTCGTTCAGCGGGGGGAACTGCTCCATGTCGTCATGGTACGGCTGATCCCGGCGGGGACCGTTGGCAACGGACCGAGCCAACAGGCCACCGTCACGGGCCGTGACCTGCTCTTGAGGGGAGCTCCCGACAACGGCCGGCGAGCCTGTACCATGACCAAAATCTTCAGTCCGCGCAGGAGGCCCCGTGAGCACCACTTCGACGTCCAGTCCCACTGAGACTTTTGTCCTGACCGACGTAGCAGCAGCCAAGGTGAGCGAACTGCTCGAACAGGAGGGCAACCCCGAACTGTTCCTTCGTGTTGCCGTACGCCCGGGCGGTTGCTCCGGCTTCTCCTACGAGATGTTCTTCGATTCTGAGCTGTCGGACGACGACTTGCAGTCCAGCACGGCTGGGGTGAAGGTCGTAGTCGACCCCGCCAGCGCTTCTCTGCTCGTCGGCGCCTCCCTCGACTACAAGGACGGGCTCCAGGGCGCCGGGTTCTCCATCAACAACCCCAACGCCACCCGCACCTGCGGGTGTGGCCAGTCGTTCAGCTAAGCGCAGAGGGGGCGATTGAGCCATGCTTCCCTACACGCCGGTGGTTCGGGCCGGTCCCTGGTTGATCGTCTCCGGCCAAGTGGGTGCCCGGGACGGGACAATCGTTCCCGGGGGTATCAGGCCCCAGACGGAGCAGGCTCTCGCCAACCTGGCCGCCTTGCTGGCCGGCAAGGGCGCCAGCCTGGCGGACGTCGCCAAGACGACCGTCTTCATGACCGATATCGCCAACTTCGGCGACATCAACGAGGTCTACGCGTCAGCCTTCGGGGACCACCTTCCGGCCCGCTCCGCCGTGGCCGTGGCCGCCCTACCGCTGGGGGCGTCAGTCGAAGTGGAGGCGTGGGCGTACTGCCCGGGGCCGGAGCCCGGATAGGCGCCTCCGTCAGAGCGTCCAGCGGCTCTGGCCGAAGCGGTAGCCGACCGATCGCACCGTCGAGATCATGTTGGCGTGCTCCTCGCCGAGCTTGGCCCGGAGCCGGCGTATGTGCACGTCGACGGTACGGGCGCCGCCGTAGTACTCGTAGCCCCACACCCGCGACAGCAAGGTTTCCCGGGTGAACACCTTGCCCGGGTGCGTGGCCAGGAACTTGAGCAGCTCGTACTCCATGAACGTGAGCGAAAGCGGCCGGCTGGCCACCGACGCCTGGTAGGTCTCGAGGTTGAGCACGAGCGGGCCGTACTCCACGAGCTCCGGCCGTAAGCCCCGGCCGGTGCGCCAGAACAGGTGCGTGAGACGCGCCTCGACTTCCTCAGCGGACGCGTCCGAGAGCACGAAGTCGTCGAACAGGTCTTCGCGGAGCTCGAGATCGGCGAGGCACGCCCTAGAGACGATGAGTAGCAACGGCTGCAACTGGCTGTCCCCCTTGCGCAACGTACGGCAAGCAGCGAAGGCGGCGACCGGGTCATCGAGCGCCGATATCAAGGCGCCCGCGTACCCGTCTTCAGGCTCGTCGCGCTCCGCGAGGGCCGGATCGCTCACGCCTGTCCACGCATAGCCCGCGCGTTTGAGCATGCCCGACACCCACTCCGACGGTGGGTTCGGATAGACGAGCAGCGGTTCCATCAAGCTCCCGGATCGAACGACCAGAACGCCTAGAGCGCCGGCAGGTAACGCGCTAGCTCGTAAGGCGTCACCTCCCGGGTGTAGGCGTCCCACTCGGCGCGCTTGTTGCGCAGGAACCACTCGAAAACGTGCTCGCCCAGGGTTTCGGCGACCAGTTCGGAGGCTTCCATGGCGACGAGCGCCTCCTGCAGACTGGACGGCAGGGACCGGATTCCCTCCGAAGCCAGCTCCTCCGGGGTCATTGTGAACAGATTTGCCGCGGCCTCGGGCCCGAGCTCGTAGCCCTTCTCGATTCCTTCGAGCCCTGCCGCCAGCACGACGGAGAACGCGAGGTAAGGGTTGCAAGCAGGGTCAGGAGCGCGGTACTCGAACCTTGTCGACTCGACCTTGCCACGCCTCGCGATGGGCACGCGGACTAGCGCCGACCGGTTGTTGTAGGCCCAGGACACGTTCACCGGTGCCTC
>PMLI01000052.1 GCA_003158835.1 Acidimicrobiaceae bacterium | reverse complement strand
GCCTGGACCACGCGAGCGGCACGGTCCTGGCCGAGCGAGACAAGCAGGAGCGCCGCCTTGCGGGCGCCGCTCATACGGTATGCAGTTTCAGCCATCACCGCCTCCTGTCGTCAAGTTCCCCGGTCCCATCTGCCACCTCGCACCTGTCATGTCGCCGACCTGTCACGTCGCCTACCTGTCGCCGGGGCCGGTTTCGAGCCACGCCCGTAGCATTTCGGCGATCCGCTCCGGTTCCCGCTCGATCATCTGGCCTATCTGGCTGATCTCGGCTTGGAGCGACCCCGGAGCACCCTCTGGCATGTGGCTGGTCCGGGGCGCCGTCAACGCCAGGGTCATCTCCTCGCCCTCGGAGAAACCCTCGCCCTCTTCGAGCTCCAGGGGCTGCAAGCCGGCGGGCAGGGCCAGGGGCACTCGGGTCGTCTTCGTGATCCTGCGCATGGCGAAGCCGAGCAGCCCGATCACGACGATCAGCACGAGACCGCCCCGGGCCTCGCTCATCATGGCGGCCTTGCTCTTGGCGCTGGCAGCCTCTTTCAACTGGGACGCCGCCAACTTGGCGGCGGTTTGGTCGAAGGGCACGAAGGCCACCTGGATGGTGTCGCCGCGCGAGGTCTGCAACCCGGCCGCGGCCGAGACCAGCTGCTTCACCTGACCAGCGGTTACACCCTTGACCGAGCTGTCCACGACCACGGCCAGGGATAGCCGCTGCAGCGCGCCCGGGGCCGAATCGACCGATTTGGTGACCTCGCTCACGACGTTTTGCTGCGAGGTCCCGACCTGGGTGTAGCCGGGCGCGGTGGTGACCGACGAACCTGCCGCCCCTCCCGCCGCTGTTGTCGCCGTCTTGGCCGTGCCCGTCTTGGTNNGTCGTCGTGGTTGTCTTGTTCGTCGCCTGGGCGACCTTGGTCGGAGTGGTCGTTATCGTCGTGGTCGTTATCGTCGCGGGGACGTTGCTGGCCCCGAGGACGCCGGCGGCCTGGCTGGCGCCGGCGCCGGNNCGGCCCCTGCTTGAGCGGGTTGTAGATCTGGCTGGTCGTGTGAGACTGGTCGAAATCGAACTCGGCGCTGGCGTGGACGACGGCGTTGCCCGGGCCGAGCACGGTGGCCAGCATGTCCTGCAGCGAGTCGTCCAGGCTCTGGTCGTACGTTTCCGTCTGTTGCTGCTCGATGGTCCCGGCGGCGACGTTGCCGGCGTCAGTGCCGGGGGCGTTCAGGACGTCACCGTTGCTGTCGACGACGGTCACATTGTCGGGCGAGAGCCCTTGGATGCTCGAGGCGACCAGGTGGACGACGGCCTGGACCTGCTCGGCCGACAGGGTGGCCCCGGCCTGGAGCGAGACCAGGACCGAAGCCGAAGGTTGGTCCGAGCTGGAGGAGAACAGGCTCTGCTGGGGGATGACGACGTTTACGACCGAACTACTGACCCCGCTTATGGACTCGATGGTCTGTTCCAACTCGTCGGCGACGGCTTGCTGGTACTCGACTTGCTGCTGGAACTGCGAGGTCGTCACCCCGCCGCTGTCGAGCAGGGTGTAGCCCTGCTGCCCGGACGAGGGCAGGCCGGCCGCCGCCATGTCCAGGCGCTGCTGGTAGACGTCGCTGGCCGGGACCATAACCTGCTGGCCGCCTTCGGACAGCTGGTAGGGGACTTTGTTGGCGGCCAGTTTTTGCGTTATTGCGGCCGCGTCGGCGGAGCTCAGGTTGGAAAAAAGAGGCACATAGGAAGGCTTGGACGCCCATGACATAAAGAAGTACCCGCCCACCACGGCGGCCAGGACGGCCACCACCACGACCGTCTTTTGGCCGCTCGAAAAACCCGCGATTATCTCTTTGGACCGGTCGCGCAGGCGCAGCAGCAGGCCATCGGCCTGGCTGGTCCCGCCCGCAAGGCCGCCGTTGCCCGGCCGCACTGGTGCCGTCATAGTTGCATCCCCATGATCTGCTGGAACGCCTGCAGGGCGTTATTGCGCACCGCCGCCGTTAGCTGGGTCTGGATGTTCGCCTCTTCGGCGGCCACCATGTAATTGGAAACGTTCGTGAGGCTCCCCGTGGCCGCCTGGGTGGCGAGGTTGTCGGCGTTGGCCTGGGCCCCCTGCACACTGTTGATCGCATTACCGAGAACGCTGGCAAAGCTGTCGCCTGTCCCGCCCGCGCTCCCGGCCCCGTCCACGCCTCCGAGTGGTGCCGTGGGAGACGTGGGCGACGTGGGTTGGGCGATACCCACCTGGGAGCTCTCGGTGGCGGGCCAAAGCGCGGCGCTGCTGGCTGACACGGGGATGATGCTCACACCCGGAGGCCCAGAGCCGCCTGGTACGCGTTCTCGGCCTGGCTGATCGTGGCCAGATTGGCTTCATAGCCCCGTTGGGCCAGCATCATGTCGGTCATCTGCTGGCCTAGGTCCACATCGGCCGCCCTGACCATGCCTTTCTTGTCGGCCAGGGGACTGGTCGGGTCGTACTCCTCCACTCCGGCGGGGCTGCCGAGGGCGATGCCCGTGACCGCGACGCCGCTGCCGGTACTGGCCGCGGTCCCGCTACTGGGCCCGGTGCCTGCCGCGGTGCCCGCCAGCGGGGCCGTCATCACGAAACGAGCCTGGTAGGCACCTTGCGAGGTCGCCGTTACGTCGTTCATGTTGGCGATGTTGTCGGATATGGCGTTCAACCAGGTCTGGTTGGCATCGACGCCGGTGACCGCGGTGCTGATGGGGTCGAAAAGGCCCATTTCCCCTCCCTTTTCCTCAGCCTGCGCTCGACGGCCCGTTGATGGCTGTGGAAAGGAGCTGGAACTTGGCGTTCATGGCGTCGACCATGGTCTGGAACTGCATCCCCGCCTTTTGGCTGGTGACCATTTCCGTGGCCAGGTCGACGTTGTTGCCTGTCTGGTCGGCGGGCGCGCTCGACGGGGCCGTGGTGACCTGCATCTGTGAAGGGTCGCCGGCAGTGATGGCCTGGGACAGGCTCGACTCGAAACTGACGTCCTGCGCCTTGAAGTCGGGCGTGTTCAGGTTGGCGATGTTGTTGGCTGCCGCCTGTTGCTCGGCCCACAGGCCCTGCATGGCCTGGTATATGGCAGAAGTGGCGATGTCGCCGAAGACGCTGCTCATCATCGCGGCTCCGCCGACCGGTTCGTGCGCGCGCTATACACCGTGGACCTCCGAAAGTAAAGCTCGGCTTGCCAGTCCCTGGCGTATGGGGCGATGCTTCCCTGCTCAGGATTGGATCGGCAGGGGCCCGGCCAATGTGACCCCGGGGGATATCTCGGGGCCCCGGTTACCGGTTTTTCCGCCCGAGGCCGGCGCTGAGGCGCGGTGGTCTAGCTGCGGACGTCGAGCAGGTGCGCGGCCGGGCCCGCCCGCCGAGCGGCGCGCACGGTGGCCAGGCGCCCGCCCAGTTCCCGTTGCCGCAAAGCGACGTCGTCGATGAGCGCCTGGACCTGGTCCAGGAGGGCGACCAGGCGCGGGAGGCACCGTGGTGGCAGCAGTACCGCGTCCCGCCGCACCGCGTCCAGCTCGCTGGGCGCGGTGGCCAGGAGGGCGATGAGGCTGCGGGGGGCCCGCATGTTGACAGGGACCGCGGCCAGCGCCGCCGCCTGGGCCGCCACCCGCCGTTCCAGGCGCGCCAGGCGCGCCTCGGCGTCCTCGTTACGCACTTAGAGCTGCCCCGGCCCCGTCGGGGTGGGTGGCCCGCTCGGCCAGGACCTGGTCGGCGGCGATATGCCACGCCGCCTGGAGGGGCTCGAGCACCTTGCGGGCATCCGACAGGGCGCGCCTGTCCTTGTGGACGTTGCCGCGCACCAGCAGTTTGTACACGTAGTCGTAGATCGACATGAGAGCCGGGCCGCCGGACCAAATCTCGGGCTTCAGAGAGCCGCGCAGCACCAGGACTATCTCCTGTGCCCGCAGCAGCCGCTCGTTCAGAGTATAGAAATCCTTGCGCCCCAAGGCATCTTCGGCCACGGCGATGTTGTTGACGAGTGCGTCGTACAACATCGTGAGGAGCCGTTCCCGCGGCGCGCTGGCGACGGCGTTGGCGAGGTAAGTGTTGCGGGCATGAGTGGAGGGCATGGGGGGGGGTGTCTCCTGGTCTACCGGGGTCAGCCGCCTGAGCTCCCCGAGCTCGAGCTCGAGGACATGTTGAAGTACTGGGCTAACGCGTTTTGGGTCGTCTTGAGGGACGCCAGAGTTGTTTCCATGGCGTTGTACTCGTTTTCGAGCTGGGTCTGTTGTTCCTGCAGTACCGGGTTCCAGTCGGAGATCTGGGTGGAGAGGTTGCTCATCTCGTTCTGTTCACCGTTGATGGCATTGGTGAGCGACCCGGTGCCGGGGTTGCCGGCCGCGTAGGCGGCCTCGGCCAAAGCCTGGGCGATCCCGGGCTGGTAGGTGATGGTGCCGTTGACCGCGCCGCCGGCGGAGGACAGCTGGGCGGGTGTGGCGTTGACCAGGACGAGCAGGCCCTGGGCCGAGGTCTTGGACGCCCCCAGCAGGAGCTGGCCCGCCCCGTTGGCGGCCTGGCCGTTGATCGTGCCTTCGACGTCGGTACCGCTGAAGCTTTGGGGTGTGCCCGCGGCCGACGTGAGGCCCGTGGTCCCCGCCCCGGAGGCGGTCGACGTGACGCTGATAGAGGTGGCGGAGCCATAAGCCATGCTGGTCAGCACCAGGGCGCCGTTAACCATCGCGGCATCGAGGGCGAGGTTGTTGGTGGCGAACGCCTGATTGAGCCCGGCGACGACCTGGTCGACGGTCTCACCGGAAGTGGTCGTGTAGCTGGCGCTGGCGCCGGCCGAGCTTATGGTGAGCGTTTCGGGCGTGCTCACGGCGCCGCCTGTCACCGCCGTGCCCGTGTCGGTGGCCTGACTGGCCGCCTGGGTCACGTTCACCTGGTAATTACCGGTGCCGGTGGCGTCGGAGGACTCGTAGAAGGACATGAGCGGGCTGGAACTAGAGCCGCCGGAGAGGAAGGTGTTGGCGACCTGGGTGGGATTGGCGTCATACGCCTGGGCGAAGGTGGTGGTGTCGAAGCTCAGCGTCCCGTCCTCGTTGATGGTTATGCCCACCAGGCCGGCCGAGCCCGTGCTGTTGACGCCCACCTGGCCGCTTATGGCGGAGAGGACCGAGTCGAGCACTCCATCGGCGGTGGGGTCCCCGAGCAGAGGGCCGGCCGTACCCGAGGTCGTGGAACTGCTGCCCGACGAAGAGCTCGACGAGGAGGTGCCCGGGGCGTAGGACGTGGCCGTGTTGAGATCGGTGATCAACTGGTTGGCCGCGCTGACCAGGCTCTGCACGGTCGTGGCCATCGTCTGCCCATCGGGTTGGAGCGAGATCGTCGTCTGGACGCCGGGGTTGGCCTGGAGCAGGTTGAGGGTGACCCCGGGCATGAGCCCGGTGATGCTGTTGGAACTGTTGGTCACCTGGAAGGCTCCCGGGCCGTTGCCCACCGTGATGGTGGCGTCAGCGGCTGCGGTGACCGTTGTCAAGGCGCCGGCCCCGGAAAAGGCATTGGGGTCGATGTTCAAGGTGTTGGCGGCGCCGGAGGCGGTCGACTGGAGGGAGAGGCGGTACTCGTTGGCGCCGGTGGTGACGGCGCTGGCTGATATACCGAGCCCGGAGCCGTTTATGGCGCCGACCACAGACTGCAAGCTGCCGTTACCGGTGTTGACCTCAGCCGCGGTCAGCGAACCGACGGTCAGCGCTCCGGTGAAGGTGGCCGAGACGGTGGCACCGGCGGGCCCGTTGAGCGTGACGGCCTGGTTGGGCGAAAAGTTGTTGAGCGTATTGGCGGTTCCGTCGACGGTCACGATCCCGTCGGTGCCGGTGGCGGTGGACGTCGGAGTGGCGCCGAAGCCGAGGGCGGTGGCGGCGTCACCACCCGTGATCTGCAGAGCCGTGGCGCTGCCCTGGGCGGCGGTGCTGACGACGACGTCGCCTTGGGAGTTGACCAGGGCGGTCAGGTCGCCGCCGGAGGCGGTCTGTACGGCGGCAGCCAGGCCGGCGGGCGTGTAGGTCCCGGCCGGGATGGTGAGGGATTTGGTGGCGCCGTTCAGGTCGTAGCTCAGGGTGTCGCTGCTGCCGGCGGTGATGGTGGTAGAGGAAGCCGGTGCGGACGAGGCCGTGAGAGAGGCTCCCGACGAGGCCTGCGTAACCGCGATCGTGTGGCCGCCCACGGACAGGCTCGAGGAGGACAAGGTGCCGATACCCAGGCCCCCACCTCCCACCGCAATCAGGAGGGGGCCGCTGGTTATCTGCGCGCTTTGCGAGCTCACGCTGCCGGCTGAGATCTCCGAGTCCGCCTGGGCCAAGGAGCTCACGCTGAAGGTGATGGACCCGCCGATGGCGCCTGAGCCCACCGTGGCCGAGGCGTCCTGGGTGGTCGAGTTGGGGATCCAGGCCTGCCATCCCGATTGGGACTCGAGCGTGTCCGACGCCGACTGCAACGTGACTACGTCCTTGGAAATGTTCTGGTAGGCCGCCAGGACGGCGGATGCCTGGTTGAGCTGGGTCTGGAGCTGTTCCTGGGGCAGTTCGTTGGCCTGCATGAGGTCGGCGATTATCTGGGCCGTGTTCAGGCCGGAAGCGAGGCCGCTCAAGGTGAGAGGGGGCCCGACGGCGCTGTAGGCCGTGTCACCGGTGCCCATGAGCGTGGCCAGCGATTGGGCTGTGTTCAGGTAACCGAGGTTTTGTGTCGAGGACCCACTGCTGCCGACCGACATCTATAGCTCCTCTCATCGGGCCGGGGGCCTAGGTCGCTTGCGCCCCCTTGGGGTGTTAAGGCCAAAGGCGGCCGGCCCCCTGTGTTAGCCGGCCGCCTAGTGACCTTGGATGAGACCGCTCAGGCGTTAGCCGAGCAGTTTGAGGACGTACTGCGGGATCTGGTTGGCCTGCGCCAGCATCGAGACACCTGCTTGCACGAGCACCTGGTCCTGGGCGAAGTTCGACATCTCGGACGCCATGTTGGTGTCCTGGATGGCGGCGTTGGAGGACTGCAGGTTCTGGACCATGACGCCTTCGTTGTCCGAGACGTGCTGCAGTTCGTTCTGGTAAGCGCCGAGCGTGCCTCGGAGGGCCGAGACGGTGCTGATGGCGGTGGTGACAGTGGAAATGGCTGCCGCGCTGCCTACGGTGAAGCCGTCGAGCCCGAGGCCGGTCACGGAAAGAGCGGCGAAAGTGAAGGCAACCTGGCTGAAGGTCGTCGAATCCGCGCCGACCTGGAAGGTGAAGGCCACGGTGCCGGCGTTGGTGGAGGTGGAAGCCAGCAGCTGCTGGTCACCGTAGACGGTCGTATTCGCGATGTCGTCGATCGATGCCAGCGACTGGTTGACTTCCTGTTGCGCCGCCGTCTTGGCGGTCGAGTCGGTAGCGGTGGTGTTGGCGGCCTCGACGGCCAGGGTGTTGATGCGCTGCAGGATGGTGCCGACCTCGTTCAGGGCGCCGTCAGCCGTCTGGACGACGTTGATGGCGCTCTGGGTGTTGGCTTGCGCCTGCTGGAAGCCACCGATCTGAGACTGCAGGTGCTGGCTGATGACGAGACCGGAGGCGTCGTCTGCGGCTTTGTTTATCCGGTAGCCAGAGGACAGCTTGTCCAGGCTTCCTTGCATATTCGTAGAATTGACCGAGAGGGCGTTCGAAGCATTCTGCGCCATCAGGTTGCTAACAATATCGAGACCCATTTTTCCTCCATGGGGTCAGAAGGGGCCCATCCGTGAGCACCCTTGTTTTGTTGGTCCCTGTTGCCGGGACGTTTCTAGCGATCGGCACTGACCATGGCGAGTTGAGGAGGGGGCGCGGCGTCTTCCGACAATGCGTCCGCACCGTTCTCGCTTTGCGCGCTCGGTCCGCCGTAGCCGAGGCCGGCCAGGGCGCGGGCCACGAGGGCGGCGCGCCCATTTACCTCGTCCGGGCCCGCCATGTCGCCGCCGGCCGCGGCCGCCGCAAACCGCTGGACCAAGGCCGGGTCTATCAGGGCGACCTCGGACAGAACGGCCGCGAGCTCCTGCATGGGGACCAGCGGGGCGGCCGTTATGGCGACCTCGGCCCCCTTGGGGTCGGAGAAGGCGGCGTGCGCCGTGACGCCGGCCCGGACCCGTTCGGCCGCCGCCACATCGTGCCGGGCGGCCCGGGCCAGGAGCGGGCAGGCGCCGGCCAGGGCGATAGAGCGCAACCGCGCCGACCACTCGAGGGCCCGGGAGGCGTTGAGCTGGGGGGCAAAACGTACGGAGGCGGCCAGTAATTGGGGCCGGGCCCCGAAGCGCGCCCATAGCGCCTCCGCCATCTGGTCGCCCACACCCGGTGGCACCAGGGTGAGGGCGGCCCCCACCCGGTCCAGGCGGTCGGCCGGCATGGCGGCCACGAGGGCGTCTATCGATCTCCCGGCCACGGCAAAGGCCTTGAGAGCGGCGGTGATGTGGCGGATGTCGGGGTTCTCCTCCACCAGGCGCACCAGTTCGTCGGCCGCTTCCCCGGCCCGGTCGGCCTCGAGAAGGGCGCCGGCCCGCTCGGCGTGCAGCATGAACAGCGGGAACGTGAAGCTGTCTTCGTTGGTGGGCTCCCGGACGCGGTCGAAAAGGGCGATGGCAGCTTCGGGCTGGCCGAGACGCCGGCGCGCCATTCCCTCTACGTAGTAAGCAAGGTCCTTTCGCGAACACAGCTCCTGGAAGCGTTGGGCCGTGGCCACCGCTTCTTCGAGACGCCCCAGGGACATCAGGTTCTGGGCGCCGTGGAAGAGCGAGGCCCGCCGCGGCAGGCCGCCACGGGAAACGGCGATGGCTTTGTCGTAATAGGACTGCGCCTCTTCGGTCCGGCCCAGAGCGGCCAGGGCGCGGGCCAGGTTGAGCTCGGGCATGCCCTCCTGGCCGGGCCTGACCGTGCCGGAGGCGACCGCCGCCTCGGCTATGCGCAGGTTGCGTGACGATTTGTCCCGCTCCTTGACGACTTCGTCCATGTAGCCGTAGTGGTCCAGTCGCGCCCCCCGCAAATGGCTGGCGCGCACCTCACGGTTCAATCCCGGGCGCAGGTCCACCTGCTCGTGGAGAGCCCCGTACCACCGGCAGGTGGCTTTGCGGAACAGGCGAAAAGCCCGGTGGGCGATGGCCAAGGCGGAGCCGTCCCCGCCGAAGTTGGAGATGTCGACGAAGAGGGCGTCGACGCCCTTCAGCTGGGCCAGCGCCCCCCGCAGCTCCCGGGCGTCCGGGCACACGAAGCGCTCGTCGGCGTCGATCCAGAGGATCCACTCGCCCCGGCAGCGCTCGAGGCTGGCGTTACGGGCGCGCCCGAAGTCGTCGTCCCAATAGCCCTCGATAACCTTGGCACCGGCCCGCCGGGCCAGGGCCACGGTCGAGTCGGTGGAACCAGTGTCGTAGATGACCACCTCGTCCACCAACCGGTCCAGTGAGGCCAGGCAGTCGGGCAGCGCCTTCTCTTCGTCTTTCACTATCAGGCAGGCCGAAATAAGGACCGCCATCACGCCACGCTGCCCTGAGCAAGATGGGGCTGTCCCAGAGCCGAGGCCAGGTACGTCGCCTCGTCGCGCTCGCTGATCCGGGCGAACCCCCGGGCTCCGAGAGCGCGGCGGGCTTCGACGTCGCTGACAAGCTCGGCACAGCTGGTGACGAGCTTGTCGTAGGGGACCAGCCGCACGGCATCGACCATGTCCGCGTCCATTTCCGTGCCCGGGCGGTACTCGGAAACCACGGCCTTACGGTTGGCGAGGGCGTAGCTCACCCGGACCACCTCGAATATGCTTGTGTCATAGAAGTGGAGGTTGAGGACCACCTTGGCGCGTGACATAAGGGCATCCCGTTCGTGCCCGTAGACCCCGAAAACGGCGTGCACGTTGAGGCCCATGGCCCGTAAATCGTTCAACACGCGGGCACGTCGGTCGTTTATGGAGCCGTAAAAAAGGACGTCGATATCTTCTTCCGAGCTGGCCGGGATACGGGTGAGCTGGGGCACATAGCCGATCGGGACCCGCGTCACGTTGCCCCTCACGCCCATTTGGGCCAGGGTGGCGATATTGCGAGGGCTGTAATCCCACACCCGGCAGGTTTTGAGCAGCTTCAAGTAGGGCGGCGAGCACCAGGACGAGGACGGGCTTATCTGTTCGAGGTTGTAGATGATCGTGCCCGGCGGCACCCGGGGCAGGTCATCGGCGCCGAGCAGGTGGGCACCGAACAGGACCGGTTGCGGTCCGGGCGCGACGACCCGGTTCAAGCACCGGTCCGCCTCGTAGCCGAGGGCACGAAGCCCGTAGTAAACCGTCTCGACTACCTCCGCCAGGGCCGCCGAATGCAGATAGCCCGGAGGGCTTATGGAGACTATTTGGAACGAGCCCGGTTGGAATTGGGACGAGCCAGGTCGGGACGAGCCGGGTTGGGACGAGCCGGGCGCAGGGTGTGGGCGAGGCGTGTTGTGGGGTCGGGGCCGGGTCGGCCTTCGGCCCCGGGTCTTCGTCAATTCGCCCGGACCTCCGCCACTAGTGCGGCGTCAGCCGGCCGCCCGGGGCGCACCGTCTTGGCCTGCTCGCCGTCCGGGACCTGGACCGGGCCCATGTGGGAGAGGACCGAGTGAGCGACTGATGCCCATGTGTTCCGGCGCGCCGCTTGCGTCCTCGACGGGGGCAGCGGGCCGGCCCGTACGGCCTGCATGACGGCAGCCACGAACTCACCGGCCGTCCGGGTCACGCTTACGTCCCGGTCGAACACCGGAGGGCAGGCGCAGTTGAGCAGCACACTGCGCAGGCCGGCGGCGCTGTAGTTGTAGACCTTGTGCGGCTCCATCGACCATGTGAAGGG
>PMLI01000408.1 GCA_003158835.1 Acidimicrobiaceae bacterium | reverse complement strand
GCGACTGGCAGAATGGGCGCGATGCCGTTGCAAGGTACTTTCGATGTTCTCGATTTCAGCGCCGTGATGGAGATGCTCTCCGACCGCCACATGAGCGGGCGGCTGCATGTCCGGGGCCGGTCCTATACGGCGAACCTCTTCTTCGTCGACGGTGTCATCGTCGGCGCCGACCAGTCCGAGCACCAAGCCGCAGGCGTGGCCGGTGACGCCGCCCAGCGCATCCAGGAAACGTGCTTCGAGTTGCTCGGCACCGACCGGGGCAACTTCGAGTTCCACCCCGGGAGCGCCAGCGCCGCGGTCGGGGGGACCAACATGACGGTTCGCGACGCCATCGACCAGGCCCGCCACCGCCTGGCCGAATGGCAGGAGCTCCAGGCCCTCATCCCGTCCCTCGAGGTGCAGCCCCGCCTCGTCACCGAGCTCGACCCGGGCCAGGTCACCCTCGACCGGGAGCAATGGCGGGTGCTCACGGCGGTGGACGGCCGCCGCAACCTGCGTTCTATCGGCCGGGCGCTCAACCTGTCCGACTTCGAGGTTTGCCGGGCCATGCGCCAGCTGATCGCGGCCAAGGTCATAGAGCTCGACCTGAGACCCGCAGGCATGTCCGGAATGACCGAGATAGAGGCGCCTCCCGTCACCGAACAGGTCACGATCAACGGGAAGCGGGCAACGCGCCTGCGCGCCCATCCGACGCCCGGTCAGTCCGATGTGCCACGTGAGGAAGATCCCGCCGCGGCCGGCCCGACGATCGTTATTTCGCCGACCAAGCACCGGGCCGACCCGACCCGCCCGGCGCCGCCCGTCCCGGAGAGCCGCGAGCGCACCGGCAACAGCTGATTTTGCCGCCTCCGGCGAGCGCGGCGCAGCGATGCCGGCGCCGGCCTTGTTGAGGTCGCTTTTCGCAAATGGGTAGCGTGGCGAGAATGGCTGGAACCGAAGTGCGGCCCGCAGACAAATTGCTGGCCAAACGTGTTTTTATCGACGTGCCCTTCCGCCTGCACGGCCACGACCCGGATTGGGTGCCTCCGCTGCGGCTGAGCGTTTACGACCGGCTCTCCCGGCGCCATCCGGCCCGGGCCCATCAGCACTGGGCGCTGTGGACGGCGCACCAGGACGGCCAGCCGGTAGGGCGCATCGGGGCTTGCATCGACTCCGCTTTCAACGAGCTCCAGGGCGAGGCCTGGGCCTGGGTGGGGTTCTTCGACGCTGTCGACGATCCCGACGTGGCCGCCTCGCTTTTCGATGTCGCCCTCGACTGGTCCCGGCGTCAGGGCGCCAAGACGGCCGTAGGCCCGGCCAATTTCACCACCAACGACGAGCTGGGGCTCCTGGTCGAGGGCTTCGGGACACCGGCTACCCTTCTCACCCTCGAGAACCCCCCCTATTACGAGGCTTTGTGGACCGACGCCGGCTGGGAGCAAGCGATGGACCTTTACGGGTACCAGTTCAAGCGGGCCTCCACCGGGTTGTCCGAGCGCCAGCGGCGCACGCTGCAGCGGCTGCGGGAGCGCTCTCACGTCTCGGTACGCCAGCTCAACAAGGCCGACTACCAAGCCGATGTCGGCCGTTTCTTCCAGCTGTACAACGCCATCTGGCAGCACAACTGGGGCTTCGCCCCCATGCCCGAAGCCGAGATCCGCCACCTGGCCAAACAGATCAAGCAGATGATCAACCCGCGCTGGGCGTTTGCCTTGGAGCGCGACGGCGAGCAGGTGGCCGTGTGCCTGGCCCTCCCCGACCTCAACCAGCTGATGTTGAAGGTGCGCAGCGGCCGGCTCCTGCCCACCGGCTGGGTACCGCTCCTGTTCGGCATCAAGCGCCTCAAGCAGGTACGCGTCATCGCCCTGGGCGTGCGCTCCGACGTGCAGAGCGTGGGCCTGGGGCCGATGCTCTACTCCGAGATCGTGCAGCGCCTCTACGACGACGGTATCGAGACGGCCGAGGCGACCTGGACCCTGGCCATCAACCACCGCATAAACAGCCAACTAGAGGACATGGGCGCCCACCGGTACAAGGTGTGGAGGCTCTACAAGCAGGACCTGTAGGCGCCGGCGGGGTGGTGGCCCAGTGGGCCCTTCGCCGGCCATCGAGATGGCGGCGGGGCCGGCTCTGGGTTCCCGGTTGAAAGGAAGGCCCCGCCAGCCCCGGGCCAGCGCGTCCGAGAGCACCTGGGCCGACGACCTGGTGGGTTGCCACCCCAGCACTCGGCCCGCCTTGGCCACCGACAGGGCCAGCGGCCCGCTGATGAGCACGGCCCGGTCGACGC
The DNA here is from genome assembly GCA_003158835.1 of Acidimicrobiaceae bacterium. Lineage (GTDB taxonomy): Bacteria > Actinomycetota > Acidimicrobiia > Acidimicrobiales > Palsa-688 > Fen-671. Next base: position 4,132 of record PMLI01000408.1, on the reverse strand, counting down.
CGAAGGGGGTGGCCCCGAGGCGTTGGCCGAGCCGCGAACCGGCCATCAGCACCCGGCGCGGCACCGTTACGACATGGCTGGCGGCGACCCGCGCCGCGTCGTGGGCGCTGAGCCAGTCCTGCGTGGCGATGTTGAAAACCTCGCCCGCGGCGCCCCCTCCGGGTGCCACCAGCGCTCGCCCCGCCGCCAGCACGCCCGCTACGGCGTCGGCTTCGTCCAGCCACTGCACGGCCTGGCGCACTCCGCTCAGGGCGGGAACGGCCAGGCGCAAGCCACGGACGGCCCGGGCCACCCTGGCATCGGCGTGCGGCCCGAGCACTGCTGCCAGACGTACTGTCGCCCAGGTACCAGCCTCCTGGGCGCAGACCACTTCGGCCAGCAGCTTCTGGCCGCCGTAGGGGCATTCGGGGTTGGGACAGGGGCGGTGAGCCTCGTCCAGGGGCAGGGGGTTGTCGGGCCAGGCGCCGTACGCGGCAGCCGAAGATACCAGCACGACAGCGCCGGGCCGGGCCTGCAGGACGTTGCGCGTGCCGTCGACGTTGACTTCTGCCATCGTGCGCAGGCCGTCCGCGCCTTTGCCCTGCCAGACCTGGGAAGCCAGGTGGTAGAGCACGTCAACCCCCTCCAGCGCCTTGCGGGCGTCCGCGTCCCGTACGTCGGCGCAGACGTGCACCGAGCCGGCGGGCAGGAGCCCGGCCGCGACCGGTCCCAGGGGGCGCCGGGCCACGGAACGGATCTCGGCCACTTCGGGGCTCGCCGCCAGGCTGGCCAGGAGAAGGCCCCCGATGTGCCCCGTGGCCCCCGTGAGGCCCACCACCACCCGGCCGGAGCTCACCCGTCCCCCCGCCGCCGACGCGCCGACCGGATGGAAGGGCCGCCGTTCAAACGAGGCCTTCGAGTCACACGCTGCCTTCGAGCTCCAACAGGCCGAGCAGCCGCTCCCGGCCGGCCTCCACGACACCGTCGCGGGCTATCTCCTCGAACGCCTCGAGCGCCCGGTCGATCTGGGCTTCGGTGTGGGTGGCCATCACGGAGGTGCGCAACATGGGCCGCTGCACGGCCGGCGGGATGGAGCAGTTGGTGTAGACGCCGCGGTCGAGCAGCGCTCTCCACAGGATCCCGGTGCCGAGCAGGTCGTCGACGTGTACAGGCACTATGCAGCTGTTGGTGCCGCCGACGCGGAAGCCGAGCTCGGACAGGCCCCGGCGCAGGCGCTCGGCCATGCCCAGGACCGCCTGGCGCCTCCAGTCCTCCTCCCGGGCGATCTTGGCTGCGGCCAGAGCGGCTCCGAGCGAGGCGGGGACGTTGGAAGCGGTGAACAGGATCGGCCGGCAGAACAGGCGAAGATAGGCGATCACCTCGGCCGGCCCGGCGATGAACCCGCCGCAGCTGGCCAGCGACTTGGAGAACGTGCCCATGACGAGGTCAGCCTGCACCCCCATGGCGGCCGAAGTGCCCGAGCCCGCTGGCCCCACCACCCCCAGGGCGTGCGCCTCGTCGACCAGCAGGCGCGCCCGGTGCTGGTCGCACAGGGCTCTGACCTCCACCAGAGGCGCCCAGTCGCCTTCCATCGAGTAGATGCCGTCAACGGCGACAAGCACTCCCCCGGCGTCGGGCTGCGACCGCCACGACTGCAGGCCCCGGCGCAGGCTGTTGGGGCGGTTGTGGCGGAAGGCCCGCAGCACCCCGTCCGCCAGGCGCGCCCCGTCCACCAATGAGGCGTGGGCAGCCGAGTCGCAGAAGACGGCGTCGCCGGCCTGGACAAGAGTGGCTATCAGGCCCAGGTTGGCCGTGTAGCCGGTGGTGAAGACGAGGGCCCGCTCCATGCCCACCCAGTCGGCCAGGAACTCTTCGAGCTCGGTGTGCAGCGGCAGCGTGCCGTTGAGCAGCCTGCTCCCGGTGAGGCCGGTGCCGTAACGGGACACCGCGTCGATAGCAGCCTTCTTGACCCGGGGGTCGGTCGTGAGGCCGAGGTAGTTGTTGGAGCCCAGCATGACGAGCTCGGAGCCCCGGTAGGTGATCGTCGGGCCGATCTCGCTCGAAAGCTCACGATAAAAAGGGTTGAGCCCGAGCGCCTCGGCCGCCGCGTACTGCTCGGGGACCACGCACTTGTCGAAAATGTCCGCCGAAGCGGTTAAGGGCGTCCCGTTGGCGCCATTGGTATTGGTCAATTGCCAGTGCCCCAGCGCAGGTGCTCGACGCGCTTCTCCCACGCTTCGTGGCGGTTGCGGGCGTCCTGTATGAACGGGGACCAGCTGATGGCCTTGATGAGGGCGCGGTTCACCTGGTCGGCGGGCGACCGCAACGGGCGCAGGACGTCGCAGAACAGCACGACCCGGACGCCATCCGTGCCGTTCCAGGCCTCATGGGTGTAGCCGTCGTCGAACAGAAGGCTCTTGCCCTCCTCCCAATGAGCTTCCTCCTCACCCACCCTGATGCCGGACGCCTGGGCAGGCTCGGGGACCTTGAGGGCCAGGTGGTACCTCAACACTCCTCGCCACGGCCCGCGGTGGGGAGGGATGTGCTTGCCGGGGGAAAGTATGGAGAAGAACCCCGTCACCAGGCCCGGGATGCTGTCGAGCAAGGCTGCCGTTTTCGGGCAACGCCGGCAATTGGCCTCCGATCGGAACCCGTAGCCGAGGAAGAAGAACGTCTTCCAGCCGTCGTCGTTGCTGATCGACGCCTGGTCTATGGAAATGTCCTGGAAATTGGGCAGCTCGTCGCGGTAGCTGAGTACTTCATCGAGCTCGGCCCGCACCGCGGGCACCATTGCTTCCATGCGCCCCACCCAGGGGAAGGTCTCGAGGGGCAGGAACGGCGTCGTCGGCACGACCGAGTGCTTCAGCACCCAGCTTTCGGTGCCGTGCAGGGCTTTGGCCCCGAGCTCGGTGGCGACCGTTACCGCCCGGTCTCGCAGTGCGACCGGCTTCGACGTCACGGGGCCCGATTGCGTCGACATATAATCGCAGGTTATCCCGCCGGCCCCGGCCCAGGCCAGGATGGCTGGCCCGGACCGCCGGCACGGCACGGGCGCCCCTTTGTCAGCGGCCCCGGGCCCGCGTTACCACTTGGGAACGTAGGCGCCGCGCCCCATGGAGGCGCTTTCTTGCCAGTCCATGTCTTCGTCGACGCCACCGGAAACCTCGGTCACCCAGTCCAGGCGGTCCTTCAAGATGCGCTCCACACCGGCCTGCAGCGTGGTCGAACTGACGGCACACGAGCTGCAGGCGCCTTGCAACTGAAGCTCGACCACGCCGGCGCAAACGTCGGCGCTGAGGAGCACCAAGTCCCCGCCGTCCTGCTGGATGATGGGGCGCACCATCTCGATGAGGTCGGTCAATTGGGCCAGGCGCTCGGCCTTGTCCTCTTCGGTCAGCTCTTGTTCGTTCAGCATCTCATAGCCATCATGCCAAACCGGCGGCGGTTAGCGGCTCGGCCGGCGCTCCGGGAACCCCCGCCTACTACCGGTTGCTGCGCCGCCAGCGCAGATAGGCCTCCATGAACGGGCCCAAGTCACCGTCCAGCACGGCGGCGATGTTGCCCGTCTCGTAATCCGTGCGCAGGTCTTTGACCAGCTGGAACGGGGCGAGCACATAGCTTCGGATCTGCGAGCCCCACCCGATCTGGGCTTTGGGGCCGGCCATGGCCGACATCTCGGCGGCGCGTTCGTCCCGGGCTCGTTCGGCCAGGCGGGCCGCCAGGATCTGCATGGCTCTGGCCTTGTTCTGGTGCTGTGAGCGCTCGTTCTGGCAGGAGACCACCAGGCCGGTAGGAAGGTGGGTGAGCCTCACGGCCGAGTCGGTGACGTTGACGTGTTGGCCGCCCGCGCTCGAACTGCGGTAGGTATCGACGCGCAGATCCTTCTCGTCGATGGTGACCTCGCCGCTCAGGTCCTCGAAGAACGGGACCACCGTCACCGCCGCAAAGCTGGTCTGGCGCCGGTGCTGGGAGTCGAAGGGGGACATGCGCACGAGGCGGTGCACGCCGCGCTCGGACGCCATCAGGCCGGTGGCGTAGCGGCCTTTGATGATGAAGGTGGCCGACAGCACACCGGCTTCCTGGCCCTGGCTGATGTCGTCGATCTCCATGGCGAAGCCCCGGCGCTCGACCCAGCGCTGGTACATGCGCAGGA
>PMLI01000559.1 GCA_003158835.1 Acidimicrobiaceae bacterium | reverse complement strand
GGTGCTCATGCGTGCCAGCGGGCCAGGTCATGTCGCACTATCACAGGACCACCCCGGTGAGGTTGTGGCTCTGCCCATCCCCCCCGGCCGCGGTTTCCTGGTGCGCGAGCACGCCTTCCTGGCCGCCAGCGACAGCGTCGATTACACCTGGCAGAACTCTCCCGTCTGGCTTCAGGTGCAAAAGGGCAACGAGAGCGAGTTCGAATACCCGGTCGGCCCCTACCTCGACCTGTTCGTAGCCGGCGCCGGCCGGCCCGGTCTACTGCTCTTGCATTGCCCGGGCAATCTTTTTGTGCGCGACCTGAAAGCGGGCCAGGCCATTCTCGTGCAACCGGGATCGTGGGTGTACGCCGACACCTCGGTGACATTCGGGCTACACGCCGAGTACCCGGCCAGCGGAGGCTTGCGTTGGGGTAGCTACGAGTACCGCACTGTCTGGATGCGGCTCCAGGGCCCGGGCAGGGTAGCGGTGCGTTCGATCTTCGAAAGACCCGAACGCTACGCCGGCCTGGTGGCCAGCAGTGGGATGAGCTACAGGCGCTGGTAGGGCCGGCGGGCCACGCTTGGGGCTGTGGCTCGCCAGGACTTATGGGGACCGGAGCCGAGAATGGGTGGCGATGTAGTCGTCCACCAGGTCGATCAGGTTTCTCTGGCCGTCGACGAAGGTCACGTGGGCGGCCCATGTCCCCTTGGACAACGGGTAAGCCATGACGGCCCGCCCTACCAGCTGAACGGTCCCGCCGATGTCCACCGTGACTTCGAGCGTGTCACCGGTGCTGAGAGGGAACGCGCCTTCCAACTTCATCCCCCCCCGGGACAGGTCCGCCACGGACATCTCGTGAGGGCGGCCCCGGCGCGTCGACCGAAGCCGACGGACCTCGGCTTGCAGCTCCGGCTCGACTCTTTTGCCGAAGCGACGCTGGACGAACAGCGGCGAACTCAGGAGCTCTATTCTTGCCCGCTGTCCCTCCGGCGCCGCGCTCAAGGCGCACAGCCAGTGGTAGAGGCCCTCGGTCCGAGGCATGAAAAGCTGCAGAGTCAAACCTGCCACCAGATCGCCATCGGGAAGCTCGTCGAGAAGCTCGAGCACGAGCGAAGTCGCGGCTTTGGAAGCCACGACGCCCACGCAGGTCCCCGCTTCGGGGAACTCCAGGCTCACGCGCACGCCCGGTTCGAGAGGCCCCGAGATACCAGTTGCCGAGATATCAGTTGGTGGTGCCATAGCCATCCTCCTGAGCCCTGGTGCATCGCGCCAGGCTCAGGGCGATTGTGCCGGGTTCACGCCCCGGCCGGCAAGCTGGTTGTGCACGACTCGTCCCCCATGGCCCGGGACGACCACTGGGCGGGGCCGGTTGCCCGCCCATAGAGCGTGCTCAACATGCCTTTTACCATTCCCCGGTCGACGGCACAGATTACGGGGTGCTGAAGAGCCGTGTCGAAGAACGGGCACGCCTCTTTCACCAGCGCCATCGACCGGCCCCGGGCCTCGGCGTGGGCGGAGAACCCGTGAGCGGTCAGCGCGTCGGCGACCGCGTGCAAGGCGGAGCGAAAAGAGCGCTGGCCCTCGGCGGCCGGCATCGACGCCGCCAATTTGCACCCGTAAGCGAAGCCGACCCGTTCCGCCATCTCCTCGGCGGCCTGCTGGGGCACCAGGGCCAAGGCACCTCCCAGCAGTGTGACCAGCAGTTCTTCTCCCGGCTTGGAACTCTCCAGCACCGGGGCCGGCCCGTTGCTCCGGTACCGTTTGGAGGGGCGTCCCGCTACGGCCACCCCAGCCCGGCTGCTGGTGACGTCGAGGTAGCCACCAGCGGCGAGCTTGTCCAGATGATGGCGCGCCACGTTGGGATGCAGAGAAAAGTGCTGTGCGACTTGCGAGGCGGTGACGCCCGCCCCGGATTCTCTGGCGTAGAGGTAGACGCGCCTGCGGGTCGGGTCGCCGAAGGCGGACGTCACGGCCGTGACCATTGCCGAGAACTCGGTGCCGCTAAGAGGCTGGGCCATTCACCGCCATGGTACCTGGGACCGGCCTCTCCAAGTCCCCCCGCCAGGTCCCCCGGGCCCGCCGCCTGCCGTTAGCATGACCAGGGCATGGCTGACAGCGGACGAAGCCAACCCGAGGCGGGACGGGCCGGCGGGGCGACGGCGAGCCCGTTGGGCCATGAGCAAGGCCGGGCCAACCCGTTCTCGGACGGCTCTTGCGCCACCCGGGTGATCGCCGTCAGCTCGGGCAAGGGCGGCGTGGGCAAATCGACCGTGACCGTAAACCTGGCCATCGCCCTGGCCTCGGCCGGCCACCGGGTCGGTCTTCTCGACGCTGATGTCTATGGGTTCTCCGTTCCCGCCATGCTCGGCCTCGCCGGCGAACCGAGCATCAGCGAAGCCAAGGTGACACCCCTGGCGGCGTTCGGGTTGAACGTCATGTCCATGGGCTTCTTCGTGGGAGACGAGCAGCCCGTCATATGGCGGGGCCCGATGCTCCACAAGGCGCTCGAGCAGTTCCTGGTCGACGTGGACTGGGGCGGTCCCGATTTCTTGGTTGTGGACATGCCCCCGGGGACGGGGGACGTGGCCCTGTCCATGTCCCAGTACCTGCCTGCGTCCGAAGTGTACGTCGTCACGACGCCCCAGCCCGCGGCCCGGAGGGTGGCGCAGCGCAGCGCTTACATGGCCCGTAAGCTCAACCTGCCTCTGCGCGGAGTGATCGAGAACATGAGCTGGTTCAACGCACCAGACGGGACGAGGTCCGAGATCTTCGGCCACGGCGGTGGTGCCCAGTTGGCCGAGGAGCTAGGCGTGCCCTTGCTGGGCCAGATCCCCCTGGTGGCGGCCCTCCGGGAGGGGGGCGACGCTGGCCACCCGGTGATGGCGTCCGAACCGTCCTCGGAGGTAGCGGAGGTGTTCCGCCACATAGCCGAGCGGATCGTGGGGCTGGGCCGTTCGCGGGTGTTCCGCCAGGAGCTCCGCATAAAGTAGGCCTCACCGCGCCGGGTAGCGCGCCGTTAGGCGATTTTCGGCGCGATCATGGAGCGCATGGCGGAACCCGAGAGCCGCAAAGCGACGCCCGTCGGCCGGCGGGTGGTCCTAGGTATGCTCGGCCTCGGGGTGGCCGGCGTCATCTTCGGGGACCCGGTTTCCCGCGGCATAGGAGATATCCTCCAACCGCTCACCTCGGGCGACTCGGGGCTCGCCAGCCTCGTGCCGGGGGCCGATAATTTCCAGATTTATACGGTGGTGAGCGGCTACCCGACTGCTCCCCCCGACTATCGCCTTACGGTCGACGGCATGGTCGAGCACCCCCTCAGCCTCACCGTCGCCGACCTGGAGGCGATGCCGGCCACGAAGCTGGTCAAACCGTTCCAATGCGTCACCGGCTGGCGCGTCCCGGATGTGCATTGGACGGGCGTGCGACTCGGCCACCTGCTCGACGAGGCCGGCGTCACCAATGGGGCGACTGCGTTGCATTTCAAGTCTTTCGATGGCACTTACACGGAGAGCCTGACCCTCGACCAGGCCGGGCTGTCCGACGTCATCGTCGCCTACCAGATGCTGGGTGGGCCCGTGACCCGTGAGCACGGCGGGCCCGTGCGCCTTTACGTGGCGCCGATGTACGGCTACAAGTCCATTAAGTGGCTGAGTACGATCTCGGTCGTCAACCAGGTCGAGCCCGGGTACTGGGAGGACGACGGTTACGCCGTTGACGCCTGGATCGGCCGGAGCAACGGTCTCAGTGGCGACCCCGTCTCCTGAGGGAGAGACAAGGGGCGAGCAGCTCAGTCGCTTCGACCCGGTAGAACGCCTGGCTCACTGGTTGACAGCCTTGTTCTTCATCACCCTGATCCTCACCGGTGCTGCCCTGTACGTCCCCGCCGTGATCGGTTTTGTGGGTCGGCGAGGGCTGGTCGAACGCATCCACGTCGACGTCGGGCTCGCTTTGCCGTTGCCGCTCATGGTGAGCCTGGCCGGCTCGTGGGGGAAAGGGTTGCGGGCCGACTTGCGCCGGATAAACCGTTGGATCCCCGGTGACCGCCAATGGTTGCGGCTCACGTTCCGTCGCCAGTCGACCAGCCATCTAAAGATCGGCAAGTTCAATGCCGGCCAAAAGTTGAACGCCGCCATCACCGGCGGAGTAATGCTCGTCATGCTGATGACGGGCGCGGTAATGCACTGGCCCTATTACTGGCCTCTTTCGTGGCGGACGGGGGCAACCTTTATGCATGACGTGGTTGCGATCTTCTTCCTCGCCCTCGTGATCGGGCATATAGGCATGGCCCTGGCACATCCCCCCGCCCTGCGCTCCATTGTGACCGGCAAAGTCAGCCGTGCCTGGGCCAAGCGTCATGCCCCGCGGTGGCTGGAGGACCTGGAAGCAGGTCCTTGACAGGCCGGGCCTGGCCGGTCTGCGTCGGCTGTCAGCCGGCGACGCTGCGGGGCAGGCTTCCGACCGGCCATCCCAGGAGCTCTACGGCCGTCTCAAAGGCGAAGCGGTCTGTCATCCCGCTCACGTACGCAATCGACCGGCGCAGGACCGCCCCCCTCCCGCCGTCGGGAAGGGCGTCCGGGGGCGCCTCGGAACGGCGACCGGCCCCCTGCAGCCTCTCAGGGTGGTCGGCGAAGTACTCGACGAGAGCACTCAGGACCGCAATCACCGCCCGGCCCTGGGCGATCGAGCTCGGGCGGGTGTAAATGCGCTCGTAATTGAACGCCCGCAACTCGGCCAGTGCACCGGCGAAGGGCTGGTGCATACCGATCTCGCCGGTCGTGGTAATGCAGTCAACCAGTGCATTGACAAAGCACCGCAGTTGCGAGGAGCGGGAGCGGCCGGCGACCTCGACAACGGTGCCCGGTAGGTCGTCCAGGTCGACGATGCCGACCCCGGCGGCGTCCTCGAGGTCGTGCGCACAGTAGGCGCAACGATCGGCCCAACTCACTACCGCGCCTTCGGGCGTGGCGGGGCTCGGAAGCGACCAGCTGTGGTGGCGTATGCCGTCGAGGGTCTCGGCGCACAGGTTGAGAGGCGCCAAGACCACGTCGGCTCCCCAAATGGCGTGGTTGTAGCCGTCGGCGAGGTACGGCGAGAACGCTTCCTCGCTGGCATGGCCGCCGGGGCCGTGCCCGCAGTCGTGACCGAGGGCGATAGCTTCGGTCAACGCCACGTTGAGCCCCGTGGCCCGCGCCACCGCGGTGGCCACCTGGGCGACTTCGAGGGCGTGGGTGAGGCGGGTGCGCTGATGGTCGCGGGGGAACACGAAGACCTGCGTCTTACCCGCCAGCCTTCGGAAGGCGCTCGAGTGGAGGATCCGGTCGCGGTCCCGCTCGAAGCACGTCCGCAGCGGGTCGGGCTCTTCGGGCTGGGCGCGGTAGCCCGCGCCCGAGGACCTGGTGGCGCCCGGGACGAGCAGGAGCGCTTCGCCGTCTTCGCGCGCCTGCCTGGTCACGGCCCGGGCCCGGGCCCGGGGCCGGTCGGAGGGCGAATGAGCCAGCACGATGCCCTCGGCGGTGATCGTCCCCACCATGGTCGCCGCCCAGGCGGCCGCCCGGTCGCTCGTCAGAGCCGGACGGGGTGGGCCGGTGGCACCGTCGTCCGCCTCCGGTAGGCCCGGGGAGCCGGCCGCTTGCACGGTACCCACCGTAGCCAGCGCCGGTGACCACGACGCGCACGACGCGCACGACGCCCACGTCGCCTGGCCCGCGTGCCAGGTCGCTCTATATATCATGGCTTCACCAGTGCACGAGACAGGACCAGTGCGCGAGACAGGAGAAGAGCGACGTGGACGTCCGTATCGGCATATCCCAGGCGCCCAGGGATATCGAGGTGGAGCTGGCGGACAGCACAAGCCCGGAAGAGCTAGTGGCAAAGATCGACGCGGCCGTTGCCAAGGCGGACGGGATGCTCTGGTTTACCGACAAGCGTGGCCGGCGCATCGGGATCCCGGCTGCCAAACTGGCGTACGTAGAGCTCGACACGGCGACCGAGACGCGTCGTGTCGGCTTCGGGGCCGCCGTCTGAACTACCAGAAAACTCGCTCGAGTGGCTGACCTGCTCGACCGTAAGCTTCTGTTCGTCACCGGCAAGGGGGGCGTCGGCAAGAC
>PMLI01000044.1 GCA_003158835.1 Acidimicrobiaceae bacterium | reverse complement strand
CGGGGTCGGCCATCTGGAGCTGACAAAATCCGGCGGGCCCCCCACCCACCCCGTACCCGCTCACGCCGCTGGAGCAGGCGCGCCCCGCCCACGGCGTGAAGACCCACATAAGACCGTAGGAGACCACGGTGCCACTCGTTGCCGGAGCGGATTGCTCCACTCAATCGACCAAGGTCCTCATAGTCGACGTCGACGATGGCCGTGTCGTGGCCTCGGGCGGGGCGACCCACGAAGTCGTAGGTGACGCCGGGGCGAGGGAGAGCGACCCCCGGGACTGGGAGGGCTCGCTCGCCCGCGCCCTGGGCCAGACCGGCCGCGCCGCCGAGGTGGCGTCGATATCCATCGGCGCCCAGCAACACGGCCTGGTCGTCCTCGATGGCGCCGGGCACCCGCTGTGCAAAGCACCGCTGTGGAACGACACCCGCGGCGCCGCCGACGCCCGGGATCTGGTGGCCGCTCTGGGTGGTCCCGAGGGGGCGGCGGGGCGCGTCGGCTCGGTGTTGACAAGCTCGTTCACGGTGGCTCACTGGGCGTGGTTGCGCCGGGCCCAACCCGAGATCGCGGCCGCGGCCCGCCACGTGCTCCTACCGCATGACTACCTGAGCTTCCGTTTGACGGGGACGACGACGACCGACCGCAGCGACGTGTCAGGCACTGGTTGGTGGAGCCCTGCGGACGAGTCCTACGCGGCCGACGTGCTAGGCCTTGACGCCGTCCGGCTTGACCCCGCCTACCTGCCTGAGGTGCTGGCCCCGACGGCTGGGGCGGGCCTGGTCACCAGGGCCGCGGCCGAGCAGTTCGGCCTGCCCGCCGGAGCTCCCGTAGCCTGCGGCGCCGGCGACAACGCCGCCGGTGCCCTGGCTCTGAGCTTTGCGCCGGGCGAGGCAGCCCTGTCCCTCGGCACTTCCGGGACCGTTTACGCACCGGCGCAGAGGCCGAGCGCCGACAGCACCGGCACCGTCGCCGGCTTTGCCAGCGCCGACGGCCGCTACCTGCCCCTGGCCTGCACGCTCAACGCCACCGTGGCGGTGGACCAGGTGAGCGAGTGGCTCGGGTTGGGCAGGGAGGACGTGGCCAGCGCGGGAGAGGTCGTTTTTCTCCCGTGGCTCGGGGGAGAACGCACGCCCAATGCTCCCAGTGCGTCAGGGACGTTGACCGGGCTGCGGTACGCGACCGACAAGCGGGCCATTTTGCAGGCCGCCTATGACGGGCTTGTCGCCACGCTGCTGGAAGCCACTGCTTTCCTCGACCAGTGGGCGCCGCAGTCGCCGGAGGCGCGNNCATGGGCGGGGGGGCCCGGGGCCGGGCCTGGCAGGAGACGGTCCGCCGGCTCTCCGGTCGTCCCGTCCTGGTGGTCGAACTGGCAGAGCTGGTGGCCTACGGCGCCGCCGTCCAGGCCGCCGCCCTCCTCACGGGCGCGCCCCTGGCCGATATCGCCGAACGATGGGGAGCGCGGCGCGGGCTGATGCTCGAGGCTGTCCCCCGTGACGAAGCCGCCCTGGCCCGCATTGCGGCGTGGCGCCAGTCCTACCTAGTCACGTTGTAGGGATGGACCGCCATTGGCGGTGCCGGCGGCGGTCGTCCGTTCCTGTCCCCGGCGGCGAATAGATGGCGGTGATCTCTGACCTCTCGACAGCGAGCGACGCCAGCCTGGCCATGGCCGTGGCGCGCTGGCAGGAGGAGGCGCTGGCCGAGATCTACCGGCGCCACGCCGGGGCTGTGTTCGGTCTGGCCAAGCGCCTCATTTTCGACGCCGTGCTGGCCGAAGAGGTGACCCAGGAGGTCTTTGTCCGCCTGTGGCGCGAGCCCGAACGGTTCGACCCGACACGCGGGTCGCTGCGCACTTTCTTGCTCTCGGTGACCCATGGGCGGGCCATCGACATCCTGCGCTCGGAAACGAGCCGCCGGGCCCGCGAGGAGCGCACCCGGAGCGTGGCGGAGGCCAGCTACGATCTGGAGCAGGAAGTATTCGACTTGACGACGGCCGAACGAGTGCGCCAGGCGGTAGCCAAGTTGCCCGGCGTCGAGCGCAAAGCGATCGAGCTGGCCTATTTCGGTGGCCATTCCTACCGAGAGGTGGCAGCCATCGAGAACGAGCCGGAGGGGACGATCAAGAGCCGCATCCGGTCGGGCCTCCGCCGCATGGGGCGTGACCTCGACGCCGCTGTCAAAGGGACCGAGCGATGATCCACGAAGAGATCGAAGAGCTGCTGGGGGCGTACGCCCTCCACGCCACCGAGGCCGACGAGGACCGGGAGATCGAAGCCCACCTGGCCGATTGCCCTCGTTGCCGGGCCGAGGTGCAGGCGCACCTGGAGGTGGCGGCCATGCTCGGGAGCTCCCCTGCAGAGGTCCCGGCCGGCCTGTGGGAGAAGATCGCCGCGTCAGTGGGCGAGATCCGGCCGCCGGGCGCGGCCGACCGGCGGTCCGTGTCGCCTCCCATGGGCACGGCGCCTTTCTCCCGGGCACGGCCGCCCCGGCGCGGGCCGGCCCCGGTCTGGGCCACGGCGGTGGCGGTGGCGGCGGCGGTCATCGCCCTGTTGGGTGTCGAGGTCGCGCACCTCGACCAGCAGGTGGGGTCTCTGAAGACCGCCATCCGGCAGTACGGCCTGTCAGGGGCCGCCGCCCAGGTGGCTCTGGGGCCTCATCGGACCATCGTCTTGACGGCGGCCAAGGCTGAGGTGGCCAAATTGGTCGTGGCGCCCTCCGGCGCCGCCTTCTGGGTCTCGTCATCCCTGCGGGAGCTGCCGAGCTCCGAGACCTACCAGCTGTGGGGCCTGGCCCGAGGCAACGTCGTGTCCTTGGGGCTGGTCGGCCCCGACCCGCGTTCGGTGGGGGCCTTCCGGATCGAGGCCACCATCACCGCCGTGATGCTGACGGCCGAGCCCAGCGGGGGGACGCCCAAGCCGACGCCGCCCGTACTGGCGCAGGGGAACGTCCCGGCCGCGACTTCGGACTAGTTGAAGTGCCGGCGCTATGGCCCTGCCACCTTGAGGGCGCAAGCTCGGCCCCGTGCCTGCCTTCTCCCGCGGGGGGCGTAGGCTGCGCCCATGTCTGTCCAGGAGACCCTGCGTTACGAAGGGCTGAGCCCGAAGTCCTACGAGCACCCGGCCGACCGGGCGGCTACGGCCGCCCTGCGTTCGATACCGCTCATGGACAAGGTACTGAAGCGCCTGGTCGGCTTCGGGCACGAACGGCGGCTGCGACAGGTCCTCATAGGCAATGCCGTGCAGGTTTCCGACCAGCAAGTTCCTCAACTTTGGGCCCGCCACTGCTGGGCCGCCTCAGTGCTCGACATCGAGACCGTCCCGGAGCTGTTCGTGACCCAGACGCCACTGGCCAACGCCCTCACGGTAGGGGCCAAGCGCCCGATGGTTATCATTTTTTCGGGCCTGGCCCGCGACTACAGCTCGAGCGAAGTGGACGCAGTGCTCGCCCACGAAATGGGCCACGTCCTTTCCGAGCACTACTACTACCAGACTGCTCTGCAATTCCTATCCATGATCGTCATGAGCTCGGCCAGCGCGGCGGGCGCCCTGGCCGGCCTCCCCCTAAAGGCCATTTACCTCGTGCTGCTCGAATGGGCCCGGGCGGCCGAGCTGTCCTCGGACCGGGCCAGCGCCCTCGTCGTCGACGACCCGCTCATAACCTGCCAGATGTTGATGCGCATCGCCGGCGGTGCCCTCGAGGGGATGAGCCTGGATGCGTTCCTGGCCCAGGCGGCTCGCTATGCAGAAGAAGACGACGTTTTCGCCCGATGGTCGCGTGCCTGGGTGGAGGCCAGCCTCAGGCACCCGTTCGCGGTCAAGAGGGCACGGGAGCTCACCGCCTGGGTGGACGACGGCAGCTATGGCCGGGTGCGCAGCGGCGCCTACATCCGCCGGGGCCAGGAGCCACCGGTGACGGCCGAGATGCAGCGGGCCATCGTTCACTACCGCGAGCGCTTCTTCCGGATTCTGGACGTCGCCTCGGGCGGCGTGGACCGGGCCCTGCGCCAGTTGGAGGACTGGCTCAGGCCGCGCCCCGGCGGTCGGCGGGAGGCCGGCGACGGCGAGGAGCCCGACGAGGGGGATTGACCCGGGCGTGAGCAATCGGCCCGGGCGCGGGCCGATGCAGGCGGCGGCCGGCACGACGCAGGCGGTGCAGGTGAGCGCGGCCGGCCCGTTTTAGTCGCGCATCGGGTCCTGGGGCGCTCTTCGCAGAACTTCGTGCAAAGGGTTCAACATGGCCAGGCGCCCTTCGTGCTCGCCGATCGTGCCCTCCGCCACAAGCTGGGCGCCGGTCTCTACGCCGGGGACATCGCGACGTGTGAACACGAGGGTCATGGCGCCCGTGCGGTCGACCAGGGTGCAGCTCAGCACCTGCGCGCCCCGCCAGGGCTGGACCTCGACCGAGGTCACCCGCCCCGCGATCTTCGCCCGCTGCCTCCACTGGACCTGCCCGATAGGGGCCGTCCCCTCGACCGGCAACATGCCGTCGTCGCCCACGAGGTCGCGGGCCCGCCGTCTTAGGGCACGCTCCGGGCGTCCCTTGCCGTCCTGGGCGGTGTGGCGCCGGCCCGGGCGCGACTTGGTCAGCTGGAACGGCACCACGGTGGCGTTGGCATGGGGGAGCCGCCCGACGACGGCAGCCAGGCGGTCGGCGGTGCGGTCGTGCAGCAAATGGCCCCAGGCCCAGGAGTACAACCGCCGGGGCAGGAGGACCGAGACCTCGGTGTCCCCGTCCGCCAGAGTCCCCGCCACCAGCTCCACCGCCGCCCGGCCCAGCCGGCGGTCGCGGCATTCCCTGATCTCGAGCGGCAGGCGCCGGATCATGAGCCGTTCCCAGGCTTCCCGGAGCTGTTGAGCGGCCTGGTTGTCGAGCAAGAAATGGACGGCCCGGATCTCGTCCGGGTTGAGGCTGCGGGCGTACTGGATGGCGCGTGCCGCGGCCAGGTCGAGCCGGTCCACGAACACCAGCACGACGTGGCGGCGCAGGATGGGCAGCTGGGACGCTTCAGCCGCACCTTTTTCCAACTGCTGGGCTTCCGTGCGGTACTGGCGGTTCAGCCGTATGAGGGCCATCGTGAGGAGCGGGAAGAGGACCACCACGGTCCACGCCCCCTGGGTGAACTTGGCCACGACCAGGACTCCGACGACGACAAAAGACATCACCGACGCGCTGGCGTTGATCACGAGCTTGTGCTTCCAGCCCTGCGCCCGATGTTGCAGGTGGTGCTTGCTCATCCCCGCCCCGGCCATGGTGAACCCGGTGAAGACACCTATGGCGTACACGGCCACCAGGGAGGTGACGTTGGAGTCCGTCACCACCAGCAGGATGATGGCGACCACGGCGAGGACGATGATCCCGTTGGAGAAGGTGAGCCGGTGGCCGCGCTTGGTGAGCTGGCGGGGCAGG
>PMLI01000569.1 GCA_003158835.1 Acidimicrobiaceae bacterium | reverse complement strand
GTTTCCTTCGGCGATCAAGTCGAAGTCATTCTCCCCAAGACAGGCTTCTACATCGAGTCTGGCGGTCAGGTGAGTGATACGGGCTACATAAAATCTCTCTCCCTAAATTCGAAGAATTTGGGGAGAGCTGGAGAGGGACCAAGCTGGGAAATCGAAGTCGCTTCTATGCGCCGCGCTGCGGCAGGCGTGATCGTCCATATCGGCGAAGTGATTTCAGGTCAACCCAAAGTTGGCGACAAGTGCAATGCAGAAATAGATTACGATCGCCGCCTGGACATCATGCGCAATCACACGGCCACGCATTTGCTGCACGCAGAACTGCACCGCGTGCTGGGCGAGCATGCCCGGCAGGCCGGTTCGCTGGTCGCCCCGGACCGGCTGCGCTTCGACTTCACCCACTACGCGGCGGTGTCCCGGGCCGAGCTGGACCAGATCGAGGATCTCGTCAACACGCAGATCCTGGCTGACATGGCGGTGCTGACCGAGGAGCTGCCCCGGGCCGAGGCCGAAGCCAAAGGTGCCATCGCCTTTTTCGGGGACAAGTACGGCGAACGGGTCAGGGTGGTGCACGCCGGCGAGCGCTCGGTCGAGCTGTGCGGCGGCACGCACGTGGAGAGGCTGGGGATGATAGGGCCGGTGGAAGTGGTCTCCGAGGGCTCGATCGGTTCCAACCTGCGCCGGGTGGAGGCTGTGACGGGCACGGCCACCTTAGAGCGGCTGCGGGCCAACGAGGCCCGCCTGGCCCACGCCGCCGGCCTGCTGAAGGCGGCGCCCGAGGAACTGGGCGCCGCCATCGAACGCCGCCTGGCCGAGCTGCGGGAAGTGCAGGACCAGTTGCGGGCGGCGCGCCAGGCAGGCGCGGCGGGCGAGGCGGCCGACCTGGCGTCCCGGGCCCAGGACGGCATCGTGGTCGCCCGTCGTGACGGTCTGGAGGCGGACGCGCTGCGGGAACTGGCGGTGGCGACCCTGTCGCGGCCCGGGGCCCGGGCGGTAGTGCTGGGGGGCTGTCCCGAGGCGGGCAAGGTGTCCCTGGTGGCGGCGGTCGAGAAGGGGTTCGCGCCGAGCGCGCCGGAGCTGGTTTCCGGGGCGGCGCGGCTCGTGGGTGGAGGCGGAGGCGGGCGCAACCCCGAACTGGCCATGGCCGGGGGCCGGGACGCCACCCGCCTGGACCAAGCTCTGGACGAGGTCCGGGCCAAATTAGCGGAGGTAGCAAAGTGAACTGGGCCATCGAGGAGAGCACCGCCGAGCAGCCCGCCACGGCGGCCGGGCGCGTGCTCGGCATCGATCTCGGCAGCCGCCGTATCGGCGTGGCCGTCTCCGATGACAGCCGGCGCGTCGCCAGCGCCCTGACGGTCGTCAACCGGGGGGAGTCCCACGTCGACGACCACGGTCAACTGGCGGACGTGATCGTCGAGACCGGTGCCGCCCTGGTCGTCGTCGGGCTGCCCCTGTCGCTTTCGGGCGGGGCCGGTCCCGCCGCCCGGGCCGTGCTGGACGAGGTGAGCGAGATGCGTGAACTGCTCGAAGTGCCGGTTGAATGCTGCGACGAGCGCTACAGCACCGTCATCGCCCGCCGGGCCTTGGCCGCCGGGGGCCGGCGCCCCGCCGCCCACCGGGCGGTGGTGGACAAGGTGGCGGCCGCCGCCATCCTGCAGACGTGGCTCGACCGCCAGCGAGAGTGGCCGTGGCCCCAGGCAGGTCCGGCCGCCTCGTCTCAGTGAGCGACAGTGACCTTACGGGTGGCTCGGCGCTGGTCCCGGGCCTTCCCGGCCCGGGCGTGCCACCGGATCCCTGGGAAGACGGCGACGACGCCCTGGCCGAGGGCTACGAGCAGGTAGAGGGCTACGAACAGGACGAGGGCTACCTGGGGGCGGAGGGGTACGCAGAGGCGCAGTACGCAGAGGCGCAGGACGGCGGCTACGAGGGGGCAGGACCGAGCCCCCTGCCTGTCTACCCCGTCTACCCCCGGCGGCGCCGCCACCCGGTGCTCAAAGCGGTGGCGGCTGTGGTGGTGGTGCTGGTGGTGGGCGGTGTACTGGGCGTGGTCCACATCAGTCACGAAGTCAACCCGTCCGGCCCGCTCGGCCCCACCGTTACCGTCACGCTGCCGGCCGGCGCATCGACCGAGCGGATCGCCGACTTACTGGCCCAGGCGGGAGTGGTACACGGGCCTACCGTCTTCGCCCTGTACGTGAAGATCGAAGGGGCCGGACCGCTGCTGGCGGGCACCTATCACCTGCCCAAGAACGAGCCCTACTCGAGAGTGATCGCGGCGTTGGAGAACGGGCCGGTGCCGGTCGTCCGGCAGCTGGTGGTGCCGGAAGGCTTCACCATTCGCCAGATGGCAGCCGCCCTGGGGCGGCTGGGGGAAGTGGGTGTGCGGCCTCAGGCGTTCGTGTCGGCGGCCATGGGGGGCCAGGTGCGCTCGGAGTACGAGCCCGCCGGGACCAAGAGCCTCGAGGGCCTGCTCTTCCCGGCTACATACCCGGTACGCCAAGGCGAGGCGCCCGCCGACCTGGTCGAGTACATGGTCGAGACGTTCGATGACTACGCCAGCCAGCTCGGGTTGGAAGCGGCGGCCCACAGGCTTCACTACAGCCCCTACCAGATCGTGATCGTGGCGTCGATCGTGGAGCGGGAGGCCAAGCTACGGGCCGACCGGGGGCCGATCGCCTCGGTCATCTACAACCGCCTGAGGCTGGGGATGCCTATCGGGGCGGAGTCGACGCTGCTGTACGGGCTCGGGGGCCGGGGCGGGACGGTCGCCATCACCACTCCCAACCCCTACAACACCCTGGTCAACAAGGGCCTGCCGCCGACTCCGATCGCAAGCCCCGGCATTCCCTCGCTGGAAGCCGCCATCAACCCTCCCCACACGAGCTACCTGTACTGGGTGGAGATCAACCCCGACGGCAAGATGGGCTACGCGTCCACTACGGCGGGGTTCAAGCAGTTACAGCGCCAGTGCGGGGCGGTGCACCTGTGCTGAGCGCCGACGGCGGTCGCCGGCGCCGGCCCCGGATGAGGCGGGGGACCTGGCCGGCCGCTACGACCGTGGTGGTCGGCGTCATAGGGGACCCGGTCGAGCACTCACTTTCGCCCGCGTTGCACAATGCCGCCTTTGCCGAGCTGGCCCTGGACTGGGCCTATGTCGCCTTCCCGGTCCGGGCCGGGCGGGCGCGGCCGGCGGTGGCGGCCATGGCCGACCTGGGGATAAGGGGTCTTTCCGTCACCATGCCCCACAAGGCGGGCGCGGCCGAAGCGTGCCAGCGCCTGAGCCTGGTGGCCGAGCGCCTGGGGGTGGTCAACACCGTCACCAACATGGGGGGCGAGCTGGTGGGAGACAGCACCGACGGGCCCGGTTTCGTCGACTCGCTGGCCGACCTGGGCTGGTCTGCGGATGCCAAGCGGTGCCTGGTGCTCGGAGCGGGCGGGGCAGCCCGGGCCGTGGTACTGGCCCTGGCCGAGGCCGGCGCCGACCGCGTCGACGTGGTGGGCCGGCGCCACGACCAGGTCCTGGCGACCGCCGCCCTGGCCGGCAAAGCGGGTGCGGCCGGGGCCGTAGAGGCAGCCGGGGCGGCCGATCTCATCGTCAACGCCACGCCCGTGGGGATGGTGGGTACGGGGGCCGAGACCACGGGGTTGCCTTTCGGTCTCGACCCCAACAGGCTGGGCGCGGGCCAGCTCGTAGCCGATCTGGTCTACGCCCCGGCCAACACCCCGCTCATCCTTGCCGCCCGGGCCCGGGGCTCGCGCACCTGCAACGGGCTGGGCATGCTGATCCACCAGGCGGCCCGCCAGGTGACCATCTGGACGGGCCGCGATGCCCCCGTCCAGGCGATGTCGGCCGCCGCCCTGCGGGAGCTCGGCCAGCGCGCCGGGCTCGGCCCGCGGGGTGAAGTTCCCCCCTCAGGCGAGCCGTCCGCCCCGCGGTAGCCAAGCGCGGGCTCTTGGGCACGGCCCTACCGGCCGTAAACTACTTAAAGCGCTGGTCTAACTGGCCCCCGCCCGAGTACTGACCGGGCCGGCCCCGGACGGTAGAGGACGCCGGAGCTTCCGTCGTTGCCCGGTTTTCTCAACTCGGGGGGGGAAGATGCCGAAGTAGTCGCCAGAGAAACCGGAGGTTGACGTGTCGCTTGAAGGTACGCTCGAGACAATTGCACTGCCTGATGTCCTGGCGCTTCTCTCTGTCACCGCCAAGACGGGGGAACTCCGGATCGAAGCCGATGGTGACATGGGCAGCGTCTGGTTTGACGCTGGCGGTGTCGGCGGGTTCGATGTAGGCAGCCATCGGACGGCGGTGGACGCCCTGTTTGCCTTGTTGCGCCTCAAAGAGGGCAGCTTCAAGTTCTACACTGGCACCCACCCCGTCAATTCCATGCCGCCCCAGGACGTCACCCCGATCCTGGAGGAGGCGGAGGACCGCTTGAGCCAGTGGCCCGGGATCGCGGCGGCTGTGCCCTCGCTCGATTGCGCGCTCAGCTTGCAGGAGTCGGTGGACGGAACGGTCATGCTCCGCCCCGACCAGTGGCAGCTCGTGGCGGCCATCGCCGGCGGCGGCACGGTGGCGGCGNNGGACGGGTCGAGGTGGCGGCCGCGGCACCGGGCGACGCCGGCGCCCCCGATCTGTCGGATGCGACGGTGGGCCCGGAGGATTGGCGGCGGGGCGCCGAGGTCCCCGAAGCGGCGGACCTGTCCGAGATCTGGGACGACGAGACCGGTGACGTCATCCGGGCCAGCGATGCCCAAAATGGCAGCCACGGGCTGAGCGCGGCCGAACCGGAGCCCGAGGTGGTCGTGCCGGAGCCGGTCAACCGGGGCCTGTTGCTCAAGTTCCTCGGCTCCGCCCGGAACTAGATCCCTCCGGTCGAACGGCGTGCCAGCGAGCGACGGGGCGCGCCCCGACCGAGCTGCGAGAGCCTCTCGGCGCCCGCCGAGCAGCCCTGGGCTCTTGGCCGAGGCACTCCTCATGGCCGCCACGACTGAAGCGCCTCATCCGAGAATGACCGCCCTGACCGGCCCGCACGCCGCCCTGACCGGCCCGGGCACCGCCGGCGCGCCCCGCGGCGTTGGCGAGCGGCCCGGGCCGGGACCCGACGGGGCGCCACCCGCCCCCTTCTCCAATTGGGGGAACGGATGTTCGGGGTTGGCACCTTGTGCGGGCGGCGTCGGGTACCCTGACTCAAATCGGGAGGCCCAGATGCCGACCATCAACATGATGGTGCGCACGCGCTCGGGGGTAGGCCATGGACACTAGGGTGCGTGACAGGGAGGGGGCCCTCTCCGAGGACGAGCAGCTGGGCGTGGTCCTGGTCAAGAGCGGGATCATCAATGTCGCCCAGCTGGGTGAGGCGCTGGGCCGGGCCAAGGACCGCGGGTGCAACCTGGCCCGGGTGTTGATCGAGGACAAGCTCCTCACCGAGGAGCAGTTTGTCTCCACGCTGGCCGAGCAGTTGGGCCTCGAGTTCGTGGACCTGGCCACGTACCCGGTCGACCCGTCTGCCGTCCAGCTGGTGACCGAGGCCCTGGCCCGGCGGTACCTGGCTGTCCCCATCGGTTGGTGGGAGGGGCGCCTCGTCGTAGCCATGGCGGACCCGTCCAACGTGTTCGCCATCGACGACATCCGCACCCTGACCGGGGCCGAAGTGCGCCAGGTGGTGGCCACGGCCGAAGCCGTCACGGCGACCATAAACAGGTACCACCGCAGGGACAGCGAGGCGGAGCACGTGAGCGCGGAGGCCTCCGCCAGCACGGCCCCGACTGAGGAAGAGAAGCGCCTCGCCAATGTAAAGGAGGTGCGCGAGGACGCGCCCATCGTGCGCCTCGTCAACCTCCTCATCACCCAGGCCATCGCCGACCGTGCCTCCGACATCCACGTCGAGCCGACAGGCAAAGACCTCCGCATCCGGTA
>PMLI01000045.1 GCA_003158835.1 Acidimicrobiaceae bacterium | reverse complement strand
AGGCGCCTGTTGCGGTAGCGGCCGAGAGTTTTTCGGATCAAGTTGCTTCCCCTCTCAATACGTTGACGGCCTATCCGGTCGGACCACCGGCCAGCAGGACCGATCCTGAGCTGTGACGGTTGTAATTCCGTTAACGCTAACGGTGAACGCTACCACCGGGGAAAGGTCGACGCAAGGGCCGACAGCGAAGTAAATCGGGCGTTTTGACGGGCTTTTTTCAGCCCCAGGGAGAAGCCTCCGGCTTTGTGTTCGCGCTCCCCGGGCCGGTGCTATTGCTTGACCGGAAGCATCTGAGCCCGGTATCGTGCAAGCGTCGGCCGCTTACCTAACAGGCTGACTAACGGTAACGTAGACAGACGAATCAGCCAGCATGCCCTCCACCCACCCCGGTGACCGAAGTCTCACGATGCGCGAGATCGCGGCGGCGGCCGGTGTGTCGCCCATGACCGTGTCCCGGGTGCTCAACAAGCGGCCCGACGTAGCGCCCGGCACGCGCCACAAGATCGAGCAGCTCGTGGCCGAGTCCGGTTTTGTCCGCAGCCGGGCTGCCACCGCCATGCGCAAGGGCCGCCACGGTCTGATCGACCTGGTCGTGCTGTCGCTGGACTCGCCGTACATCCTTGAGATCATCCGGGGCGTGGAGGAAGCTCTCGAGCCGACCGGGTTCCGCCTCGTCATCTCGGCCACCAACGGCGAGGACCAGCGGGAGCGCCAGTGGCTGGCCAAGATCTCCGACGGCTGGACCGACGGCGCCATCCTGGTCCTGGCCCAGGGCCAGTCGGCCCGGCTGCAGGCCCTGCGCCGGCGCGGCACGCCCTTCGTCGTGGTCGACCACCAGGGTGAGCTCGGGCCCCACATACCTTCGGTCGGCGCCACGAACTGGGCCGGCGCCCGCAGCGCCACCGAGTACCTCCTCTCGCTGGGACACCGCCGTATCGCCTTCATCGGCGGCAGCCCCACCCTCGGCTGCGCCCAGGAGCGCGCCAGCGGGTTTCGCGCCGCCCTCGAAGCGGCCGGCCTAGTGCCCGAACCGGACCTGGTCCGGCCCGGGACGTTCATGCACGAGTCCGGTTACGAGCAGACCCTGGCCCTGCTCGATCTGCCCCGCCCACCTACCGCCATCTTCGCCGGCAACGACACCATGGCTTTCGGTTGTTACAGCGCTCTGCGGGAACGGGGCGTCACCGTGCCGGACGCCATCAGCGTCATCGGCTTCGACGACGTGCTGGTGGCTCCCCTCGTCATCCCGCCGCTGACAACGGTCCGCCAGCCCCTGGCAGACATGGGCCGCTTCGCCGTTTCGATGCTGCAGCGCCTGATCGATGGCCGGCCCCTGGACGCGGTCCGGGTCGAGCTGGCCACGTCGCTGGTCGTTCGCGACTCCTGCGCCGCACCCGCGCCGCCCAAGCGCCCTCGGCCATAACCGTGACCAACGACGTCGCTTTGGACATCGACGGCGAAGGCCTTCCACTCTTCCCACACTGGCGGGCCTGTATCGGGGGCGGCCGCACCGCGGAGGCACTGCGGGGCCGGTTCCAGGAGCACCTCGAGATGGTGCAGCGAGACATGCCGTTCTCGTACCTGCGCATGCACGGCGTGTTCCACGAGGACATGATGGTCTACCGCGAGAACGCGAGCCGGCCCGTACTCAACTGGCAATACGTCGACATGGTCTACGACCACTGGTTGTCCGTGGGCATCAGGCCCTTCGTCGAGATCGGCTTCATGCCCTACGACCTGGCCAGCGGGGACGAGACCGTGTTCTGGTGGCGCGGCAACATCACCCCGCCCCGCGACTGGGCCCGGTGGGAATGGCTGGTGCGGAACTTCGTCGAGCACGTGATCGAGCGCTACGGGCTGGAAGAGGTCCGGCGTTGGTACTTCGAGGTCTGGAACGAGCCCAACCTCNNTTAAGGGCGCCGACTTTGCCGCCTACTTGGCTCTGTACGAGCGCACGGCGCGCGCCATCAAGGACGTCGACTCGGGCTTGCGGGTGGGTGGGCCGGCCACTTCGGGCGCCGGAGAGGCGGCCGGCCAGGCTCCGTGGGGGCGGCCTTTCCTGGCGGAGTGCCGTCGACGAAGCCTCCCCATCGACTTTTTCTCGACGCACCCCTACCCCACCATCCATTCGGTCGACCTCATGGGCCAGGGAGACATGACCTGGGACGGTCCCGACCGCCTCGGCGTCGACCTGCGAGGAGTGCGAGATCTCCTCGCCGCCACCGGGTTCTCCACCCTCGAACGGCACTACACCGAATGGAGCAGCAGCCCCAGCCCTCGGGACCTCGTGCACGACACGGCATTCATGGCACCGTTCATCGTCCGCAACAACTGGCTCGCCCGGGGACTGGCCGACTCGCTCGCGTTCTGGACCGTCAGCGACATCTTCGAAGAGAACCGGCTCGGCGACGTGGCCTTCCACGGCGGGTTCGGGCTCGTCAACGCCCAGTCGCTCAAGAAAGCGGCCTACCACGGTTACTGGTTCCTGTCACGGCTCGGCTCCCGTGAGCTCGCTAGCGGCGAGAATTACGCGGCCACGGTCCGTGACGACGGGGCCCTCGCCGTGCTGCTGTGGAACTACAGGCACTACCGGGGCGGGCCGTCACGCTCGCTCGTACAACACCACCGGGCTTTGGACGGGCCGGACGCCGGCGAGGTCTACGAGCTGTTCGAGCCCGGGCGCACGGAGCACTTCCGGCTACGGGTCTCAGGAATGAGCGGGGCGGTCCGGGCACGGACCACCCGGTTCGACCGCGAGCACGGCAGCGTGTACGACGCCTGGCTCGCTATCGGGGCACCCTCGCACATCCGGCCCGCCGACCTCGAGGTCCTGAGGGCACGCATGGAACCGGAGGAGCGGACCGAGTGCTTACGCGCTCAGGACGGGCCGTTCGAGTACTCGGCCGCGGTGGAGCCGCACGGGGTGACGTTGATCGAGCTCAGTTGCCCCGGCTCAGCTGCGAAGCTCACCAACCGGCGCTGATGCCGGAGGCCGGTCCGCCTGGGACCGGTCCACCCGGGACCGGGCCACCTGGGACCGGGCCACCTGGGACCGCGGCGACGAGGTTGCGGACGCGGAGGCCGTGACGGCCGAGGTAAGCACCTCGAGCACGTACTCACACGCCTCGTCCTCGGTCAGGAAGCTGAGCGAAGGCTCCACCCGGACGGGCCGCCAGACGAACACTTCCCAGCTGCGCTGGTTGGGCCGGATGATGCAGGCGCCTTCCCGGACGGCACGGGGCGGGTCGAGACCTATGAGAAGGTACACCTCTTCGGGGACGCCAGCGGCCTGGAGGCAATGCTTGAGCTGTTGAAGGTCCATCTGTCCCCCTTGGCCAAGCTGCGGCCGGCACCGGCCGCCCAGCCACCAGTATTGGCCGCAATTCAGCCCAAGCGCTGGCATTTGCGTGTTTTTGGCCGGACGGCGGCCGGTGACGTTCCCGCCCGGCGCGCCAACTTGGGCGCGACACCCTCAATGCCCGGCGCGCCGGGACGAGCCCGGCGGGGCGCTCCTCCGTGCCCGGCGCGCCTTAGCGGCGCTTGGCTGCGCAGTCGATGCAGTAACGGGCCGCCGGCATGGCCTCGAGCCGGGCTTCGGCGATCTCGCGGTGGCAGGCCTCGCAGGCGCCGAACGTGCCCGCGTCAAGCTTCTCGAGGGCGCGCTCCACGTCTACCAGGTTGGCGGTGAGGTTCATGGCCAGCGCCTCGGTCTCGCCCCGCTCGGCCGTCACCTGGCTCGAGTCTGCGAAGTTGGCATCGTAGGAGAGGCCTTCGGTGCCGTAGCCCAGTTCCTGCAACTCCTGACGGAGCGACGCGCGCTGCGATTCGAGCTCGGCGCGCCAGGCGCTCGTTATGTTGGCCTCCATCGGCCGCAGTGTAGTTCGTGACGCCGAGGGAGCGAGGAGCACTCCACCGGTGAGCACCGAAGGTCGTGCTCAACCCGTCCTGGCCCGGGGGTGGGCCGAGTCGTAGGCATGGCGCAACCGCTCCGGTGAGACCCTGGTATAGACCTGCGTGGTGGCGATGGAGGCATGGCCGAGCAGCTCCTGGACCACCCGGATGTCGGCCCCGTGGTCGAGCAGGTGGGTGGCGCAGCTGTGGCGTAGCACATGCGGGGTCAGGCGGTGGCCGAGGCCCACCTTCTGACCGTAGTGGCGGACGATGCCCCACGCCCCCTGCCGGCTGATGCGGCCCCCTCTCATGTTGAGGAAAAGTGCGTCCGCATCGGCCCGCCTGGCCCATCGCGGCGGCACCAGCGCCGGTCGGCCCCCCGGCCCCAACCACGCCTCTATCGCCTCCCGGGCGTAGCGGCCCACTGGCACCAGCCGTTCCTTGCCGCCCTTGCCGTACACCCGCACCAGCTGGTCCTCCAAAGCCAGGTCGGGCAGGGACAAACCGGTCAGCTCGGAGATCCGCATGCCGGTGGCATAGAGGAGCTCCAGCACGGCCCGGTCCCTCAGTTGCCCCGGGCCCTGACCCGTTACCGAGGAGAGGAGCATGGTGACTTCGTCCTCGCTCAGCGCCTTGGGGAGACCTTGGGGAACCGGAGGAGGGCTCAAGTCGGCCGAGGGATCCGAGCCGGCGTCTCCTTCTTGCACCATGAACCGGTGCAGGGAACGGACGGCCACCAGAGCACGCGCGATCGAGGCCGGTGCCAGACCGGCCTGGCCCAGGTGCTCGACGTACTCGGCCACCGTCGCCTCAGTGATGCCGGCCATGGCCGGCCCCTCGCCGCGAGCGCGCAACCAGGCCTCGTAGGCCGCCAGGTCGCGTCGGTAGGCGATCAGGGTGTTGGTGCTGCGGCCCCTTTCCACCGAGAGCCAGCTGAGCAGCTCTTCGCCTGGAAGGCTGAGGGCCAGATGGGCCTTAGGACCGCCCGGAGCCGGTTTGGCGGCGACGCGCCCCATTTCTCCTACGAAAGCGCGGCTTGGGCCAGCAGCAGCCCGACGATCGTCTTGGCGTCGGTTATCGCGCCCGAGCGCACGAACTCGCTCACACCCGAGAACGGGTGGCGCTCCACGGTCATGTGCTCCTCCTCAATGCCGTGGCGCGAGCCCGGTACCGGGCGCAGGTCCCGGGCCAGGAAGCACCACGACTCCTCGTCGCAGAAGCCCGGAGAATTGTAGAAATGGCCGATGAGCTCCAGGCGGCCCGCTTCCAGGCCCGTCTCCTCAGCCAGCTCACGCTGCGCCGTGAGCTCGAGCGCCTCCTCCTTCACATCGCGCTTGCCGGCCGGCACCTCCAGCAACTCCATGTCCAGGGGGGCCCGGTACTGGCGGACGAGGACGACCTCGTCGGTGGCCTCGTCCACGGGCACGATGATCACGGCGCCGGGGTGGTGCACGATATCGCGTTCAAAATGTTCGCCGTCCGGTCCCTCGAAGGAGCCCAGTGCGATGTGGAGCATGCTGGTGTCGAAAATAGGCCGCTCGCCTAGCTTGCGGAACTTAGCGGAGGGCAATTCCGGCCTCCTGAACCTTGTCGGCCGGCCTGGCCACCAGTCCGCCGCCCAGGGCGTCCGGGTCGATCAAGTGCGGACGGCGACCCTCGGCCCGGGCCAGCGATGCTCCCACCAGGGCACTGAACAGCGGGTGGGGCCGGTCCGGCCGGCTCTTGAACTCCGGGTGGGCCTGGGTCCCGGCCCAGAAGGGGTGGCCCGGAAGCTCGATCATCTCGACGAGGCGACCGTCGGGGGACTCGGCCGAGCACACGAGGCCGGCCTGCTCCAACCGCGTGCGGTAGCGGTTGTTCACTTCGTACCGGTGCCGGTGGCGTTCGAAGACGAGCTCGGAGCCGTAAATAGCCGCCGCCTGGCTCCCGGCCCGCAGCTTGGCGGGGTAGGTGCCCAGGCGCATGGTGCCCCCGTAGTTGGACTGGCTGACGATCTCGCGCTGCTCGTCCATCAGGTCGATCACGAGGTGCGGGGAGCTTGGGGCGAACTCGCGCGAGTTCGCCCGCTCGAGCCCGGCCGCGTTGCGGGCGAACTCGATGACCATGACCTGCAGCCCGAGGCACAGGCCCAGGCAGGGGATGTCCTGTTCGCGGGCGAAGCCGACGGCGGCGATCATCCCTTCGATGCCACGTTCGCCGAAGCCGCCGGGGACGATCATGCCGTCCAGGTCCCGCAACCGGCCTTCGACCATGAGCCCCTCGACCTCTTCGGCCTGAACCCAGTCCAGCTGGGCCCGGGCGCCGTGGGCGTAACCGCCGTGGCGCAGGGCCTCGACCACCGACAGGTACGCGTCCGGGAGGTTGACGTACTTGCCGATAAGCCCGATCCGTACCGGCTTGGAGGCCGACTCCACCCGGCGCACCAGTGCCTGCCAATGGGACAGGTCGAGCTCCCGCCGGCCCTCGCCGGTGACCGAGCCACTGGCCTCCTCGCCCAGGCGCAGCAAACGGCACACGTAGTCGTCCAGGCCTTCATCGTGCAGCGACAGGGGGATCTCGTACAGGTTGGGGGCATCCACGTTGGAGATCACGGCCTCGTCGGGGACATCGCACAGGAGCGAGATCTTGGTCTTGAGGCCGTCCGGGATGGGACGGTCGCTGCGCAGGATGATCACGTCGGGCTGGACGCCCCGGGAGCGCAGTTCGGTGACGGAGTGCTGAGTCGGCTTCGTCTTCTGCTCGCCCGAGGGCCCCAGGTAGGGCACCAGGGTGACGTGGACATAACACACGTTGTCCCGCCCGACGTCCTTGCGGAACTGGCGCACCGCTTCCAGGAAGGGGAAGATCTCGATGTCGCCCACCGTCCCGCCGATCTCGGTGATGACGACATCGACATTCTCCCCGGCGGGCTTGGCCAGCGCGTATTTGATTTCGTTCGTGATGTGCGGGATCACCTGCACCGTCTTGCCCAGGTACTCGCCCCGGCGTTCTTTGGCGATCACCGACTGGTAGATGGAGCCGGTCGTCGAGTTGGAGTCCCGCGACAGGGCTTCGTCGATGAAGCGCTCGTAGTGGCCAAGGTCGAGGTCTGTCTCGCCCCCGTCGTCGGTGACGAAGACCTCGCCATGCTCGAAGGGGTTCATGGTCCCCGGGTCAATGTTGATGTAAGGGTCCAGCTTCTGCATCGTGACCCGGAGGCCCCGGCTTTTGAGCAACCGGCCCAACGAGGCGGCGGTGAGGCCCTTGCCCAGAGAACTCGCCACTCCCCCGGTCACGAAGATGTGCTTCGCCAACATCTCCTCCATGCTCGGCTAAAGGTTTCGTGGCCGGCGGAGGTGGGCCGTCACCAAGGCTTGTGGTCCTCGGCCCGGCCGTCTCGGATGGCCACCTCACCTTAGCTCAGGACAGGCCGAGCTTCGGGGACCGTCCGCGAGCGCGGCGGGCCGGGCCCGTCCCGCCCTTGGTACCGGCGGTGACCGGCGTGGCCGCCCGCACCAGCTCCTCCGCATTGCGCAGCAGCTCCTCGGCGTGGAGGCGGGCCGTGGCGCTGTCAGGTTGGCCGGACAGCATACGGGACAGCTCCACCACCCGTTCCCGGCCCGTGACCGCCTCGGCCCGGGCCACGGCCCGCCCGTCCCGCTCGACCTTGCTCACCGCCACCTGGGCATCGGCAAAGGCCGCCACCTGGGCCAAATGGGTGACGACAACGACCTGGTACTGCCGGCTCAGTTCCGCCAAGGCCCGGCCTACGGCGACGGCCGCTTCGCCCCCGACGCCGGCGTCCACCTCGTCGAAGACGAGGGTCCCGGGCCCGGCCGCCTCCCCGATCTCTTCCCCTCGGCCCACAAGCACGAGCCGCAAGGCCAGCATGGCCCGAGCCAGCTCCCCGCCCGAGGCCACCTTGGCCAGCGGCAGCAGCGGCTCGCCGGGATTGGCCGCCAGCAGGAAGGCGACATCCTCACCCGCCAGCGGGCGCAGGTCGTCGGCCTCTCGGGCTGCTCCATCGTCCTCGCCTCCCACTCTCACCTCGAAGCGCGCCCGGGGCATGGCCAACCCCCGCAGCTCGCTCTCCACGGCCGCCCCGAACGCAACGGCGGCCTTGCGCCGGGCCTCACCCAGCTGCAACGACGCCTGGCGGAACTCGGCCCGCGCCTGCGCGTACTCCTCGGCCAGGCGTTGGGCCAGGCCCTCCAGGCCTTCCAGCTCCTCGAGGCGCTCCCGGGCCTGGCGGTGAAAGTCGATGACCTCCTCCATGCCCCCGACCGGGCCGGCGTACTTCCGGCGAAGTTCCCTGAGCACCGACCGGCGGGCCACAACCTCCTCCAGGCGCTCGGGGTCCTCCTGCAAGGCGTCTGCCGTGTCCCGGGCCTCGGTGGCGGCGTCAGCCAGCTCGGCCGCCAGTCCCCGCAGGCGTCCGTGCAACTTGGCCAGGGGCGAGTGCCCGGCCATCGCGCTCACGACCTGGCCGAGCCGGTCGAGCACTTCCTCGTCGCCGACCAGGCCTTCATACGCGGCCTGAGCGGCGGCCCGGTGCGCCGCCGCCTGACCGAGGGCGCTCTCTTCCGCCGCCAGTTGCTCGTCCTCCGCCGTCCCGTGCAGGCCGGCGCCATCGAGCTCGGCGATCTGGTAGCCCAGCAGTTCGCGCTCACGGGCCCGAGCGGCGGCGTCCCCCCCAGCCCGGGCCATCGACTCTTGCAACTGCCGCGCCCGCGCCCGGGCCGCGTCCCGGGGCCCTCGTTCCACGGCCGCGTAAGTGTCGAGCGCCTGGCGCTGCGCCCGGCTCGAGAACAGCGACTGATGAGCGTGCTGGCCATGCAGGTCGACCAGCCTTTCGCCTTGTTCGGCCAGGGCGGCCACCGTCGCCATGCGGCCGTCCACGTAGGCCCGGGAGCGGCCGTCCGCCGGCACCACCCGGGTCATGACGATCTCCCGCTCGCCGCCTGCCCCGCGGGCTGCGTCGCGCTCCGCCGCGTCGCCCTGGGCCGCGTCGGCCTGGGCCGCGTCGCCGTCGCCCGGAGCCACCCCCGCCCGGTGCCGGCCCACGAACCTCGCTTCGACGACGGCCTCGGCCGCACCCGGGCGTACCAACATCCCGTCGGCCCTGCCGCCCACGAGCAATTCGACTGCTTCTACCACCAGAGTCTTGCCCGCCCCCGTCTCACCGGTGAGCGCCGTCATGCCCGGCCCGAAAACGAGGCTGAGGTCGTCGATCACCCCTAGCTGGCTCACCCGCAGCTCGCTCAGCATGGCCTGACCTTAGCGATCAGCGAGGTGGAACTTGTTCTTTAGCACCCTCTCGAAGTTCCTGTCCCCGAAATCCACCAACAGGGCGTCGTTTTCTCCCATTCGGCAGACGAGCTGCTCGCCCACCTCGACCTGGCCGCACGGGGCGCCGTCGACGATGAGGTCGGCCCCGCATGGGCCCTGAAGCCGAAAAGACACCTCGTCCGCCGGGTCGAGCACGATGCTGCGGTCAAAGAGCATGTGAGGGGAAACCGGCGTCACCACCAGGCAGCGCAATTTCGGCGACACAATCGGGCCCCGGGCCGAGAGGTTATAGCCCGTGGAGCCCGTCGCCGTAGACACGATCATCGAGTCGGCCGCGTAGCTCAAGAAGCGTTCCCCCGAAATGGCGAGACTGGTGTTGATCGTGTGCTTGCCCGAGGGACGCGCCAGCACGATGTCGTTGAGGCCCGCCGCCCGGTACCGGGGCTCGCCCTCCCGCCCT
>PMLI01000115.1:221-6525 GCA_003158835.1 Acidimicrobiaceae bacterium | reverse complement strand
GACCCATGTGGGACCCCGACAGCGGCGGCGGCTACGACGGGCTGCGAGCCGACGGCCCCAATCTCAACCAGGGCGCCGAGTCGACTCTCTGTCTGATCTCGACATTCCAGCACGGCCGCCGACTGGTCGCAGTGGCGCCGTGACCGGCGACGAGCAGGGGCTACAGATGGTGTCCCGGTGCTCGCTGCGGCTCGGGCCCGATCCGGGGCGGGTCATCACCGTACTGTTCGTACCGGGCGAGGAGATGGCCGCAGGAGATTCGCGCGCCGCGTCGGTCACCGAACGCATCATGGCCATGGACGACGCCGAAGTTGCGACCACGCTCGCTGACGTAAGGCGGCGCTTCGCCCACCGCCACCGCCAGCTCGAAGCCACCTGGTCCCGGCACTTCCGCCTGGGCGCCCGCCGGCTGGCGAACGCAGACGACGTGCCCGCCGACAGAGCGCTGCTCATCGGCGCCTATTTCACCCGGGAGGTGTCGATCGAGGCCGCCGCCCTTTTCAACCCCTCCATCGTGGCCCATCCCGACCAGGACGGCCTGCTCGCCGGTGAAACGCGCTTCGTGATGAGCCTGCGAGCGGTGGGTGAAGGCCACATCTCGTCCATCGAGTTCCGCACCGGCGTGGTGGACGCCGCCGGCGACGTCCGGCTCGACGGGCCGGGTGAGTTCCTCGAATGCGGGCAGCGGTCGCCCGGGCCCTACGACCGGAACCTCTTCCACACCAAACTGGCCGAGCACAGCTGCGACAACAACGCCGCCGCCCTGGTGCTCGACCGTCTCGACCCTCACTTCGGGCCGGTCCAGCTGGACGCCGCCATTGCCGAGCTGCACCCCGACCTCATGTCCCGGGCCGCGGTCAGGAACGCGGTGGAACGGATCCGTTGGGTGGCAGCCAACAACTACACCGTCGAGTTCCCGGCTCGCACCGCGATCGCCGAGCGCGTGCTGTGGCCCCACGGCTCGACCGAGCTGCACGGTATGGAGGACGCTCGCTTCGTCCGCTTCGTCGACGACACCGGCGACGCCACCTATCTCGGTACCTACACCGCGTTCGACCAGGTCCTGGTGGCCCCGCAGCTGCTCACGACGACCGACTTCCGCACCTTTGCCGTGTCCCAGCTCTCGGGGCCGTACGCCACCAACAAGGGCCTGGCCCTGTTCCCCCGCAAGGTCGGCGGTCGCCGCATGGCTCTGTCGCGCTGGGACCGCGAGAAGCTGGCCATCACCATCTCCGACGACGGCATCGAATGGGCGGAGGCCACCACCCTGGATCTGCCGCCCCGACCGTGGGAGCTGGTCCAGATCGGCAATTGCGGCTCGCCGCTCGAGACGCCCGAGGGTTGGCTCGTCCTCACCCACGGGGTGGGGCCGATGCGCGCCTACGGTATCGGGGCCATCCTGCTCGATCTAGACGACCCCTGCCGCGTGGTCGCGACCCTCGCCCACCCTCTCCTGGTGGCCAACGAGGACGAACGCGAGGGCTACGTGCCCAACGTGCTCTACTCGTGCGGTGCGCTCGCTCACGGCCAGAGGCTGGTCCTGCCGTACGGCATCTCGGACAGCGGCGTCGGCTTCGCCCTGGTAGACCTGGCCTGGCTCCTCAGTCGCCTGAGCGCGCCGGCCCGCGCCGCCTGGTAGCGCCCAGCCTAGGCCTGCGTACTGGATAGGCCGGTCTGCGGCCGTTCACCCGTCTCCACCAGCTGCTGGGCCACTTCCCGCAGCTTGGTGTTCAGATGCTGTGACGCCCGACGCAGGATGTCGAAGGCCTGCTCCGCCGTGATGCGCTCGCGCTCCATGAGGATCCCTTGCGCCTGGCCGATCAGCTCCCGGGTCACAAGGGCCTGGCGCAGGTTCTCCGCTCGGCGCGCCTCCTCCTCGTGGGCCTCCGCCACCGAGAGGGCCAGTCCGGCCAGGCCGGCCAGGACAAGACCTCTGGCCCGGTCCACGGCGCCGAAGGCCAGGGGATAGCGGGCGTAGAGATTGAGCGCACCCACCGTGCCGTCGCCCGACAGGCACAGGGCGAGGAGGCTGCGCACCCCGATGGCGGCGGCCGCCGGCCCGAAGTTGGGCCACCTGTGATCTCCGGCCAGATCCTCGGCGTAGAAGGCGGTCCCCCGTGCGATGCTGTCGAGACAGGGGCCCTCGTGCCCGCTGATCTGGAGGGCGTCCAGTTCGGCCACCACGGTGTCGGTATGCACGGGAGTGGTGACCCTTCCCGCCTTGAGCACGAACAAGCCGGCGCAGTCGCAGCCCTCGATGGTGGCAACGGCCAGGTCGACCACCGCCTGCAGCGTGAGCTCCACCCCGCCCGCCAGGAACAGGCCCTGGGCCGTCTGGGTGAAATTGAGGATGAGCTCTGTAGTGGGGCCCGCCTGGGAGGCGGGAAAGTCGTCGCGGGCAGCCATCACTACTAGGTTTACACGTTTCTGCCGAAGTCCGGGATCTTCAAGGCGGGCCGAACGGCGGCGTCTGCGGCGCTCGGGGGGTGTAGGCTTTGGCTACCTTCGAAAATGAGGGCCCTGGAGTAGGCAGCACACCTTCACGCTGCGTGTCCGGATGGTGCACCTCATGGCAAGGCCCCCCCAGGACGTGCTGGAGCTGGCCAGAAGAGACGCCGGGCTGTCGCTCTATGAGCTGTTCCTGCGCTACTTCGAGTTGGGGGGCATGGGAAGTGCCCTCGAACTCGAAGCCTTCTGCTGCGGCGTGCTCCGTCCCAGCGCCCATGAGCACGACGTCGTAGCGCAAGCACTTAATGAAAGGTTCGCCGAATTGGGCCGGAACCGTCCCGTCAGGTACTCCGACGACACGGAGCAGACATCGCCATGAGCCACCGTCCCCCGGCCCGCCCGTGAGCACCTGGCACCACACGACTTCGGCGCGTCCCGGCCCGCCTGACCACCCGGCGCCCCCACCGGCGGCGCCGGCGGCGCCCCGCTGGCCGGCGTGGCTCCTAGTCGCGGCCGCCTTGGTCGCCGCCTACCTGATCTTCCACCCCNNGTGACCGGGAAGCTGGCCAGCGGCGTCGCCTATACCTCGCAGATCCCCACGGCCCTGGACAACGTCGCCTTATCCCCCCTTCTCCTGGACCACAAGGTCCAGGTGACGGGGGCCAACCCGGACACCACCTCGCTCGTCACCGTGCTCATGGACCTGTTGCCGGTCCTGCTCATAGTGGGCGTCCTGGTCTGGTTCGGCCTGCGGGCGCGCAAGCAAATGTCCGGGGGCCTGGGCGGGATCATGGGCATCGGCCGGTCGAAGGCCAAGGTCTACGACGAAGAAAAGCCCTCGACGCGCTTCGCCGACATCGCCGGCTACGAAGGATCCAAGGCCGAGGTGATGGAGGTCGTGGACTTCCTCAAGCACCCCGGGCGCTACGCCGCGGCCGGAGCGGTCGGCCCCAAGGGCGTCCTCATGGTCGGCCCGCCCGGGACCGGCAAGACCCTCCTGGCCCGCGCCGTGGCGGGCGAAGCCGGGGTACCCTTCTTCGCCCTCAGTGGCTCGAGCTTCGTCGAGATGTTCGTCGGGGTGGGGGCGTCGCGGGTCCGGGATCTTTTCCTCGACGCCCGCAAACGTGCCCCCTCGATCATCTTCATCGACGAGATCGACGCCATCGGGGGCCGCCGGGGCCCGGGCGGTTTCGGCTCCAACGACGAACGCGAGCAGACCCTCAACCAGCTCCTGTCGGACATGGACGGCTTCGAACCCGGGGCCCGCGTGGTCGTGATGGCGGCGACCAACAGGGCGGAAATCCTCGACCCGGCACTGCTACGGCCCGGGCGTTTCGACCGGACGGTGGAAATCCCGCTGCCAAACCAGAAGGAGCGGACGGCGATCCTCGGCATTCACGGGAAGGGCAAGAAACTCGGTGCCGACGTCGACCTCGATGCCGTGTCGCGAGCCACACCGGGCTTCTCAGGGGCGGATCTCGCCAACCTGGTCAACGAGGCGGCCATCAACGCCGTGCGGGCGCGGCGCGACGTGCTCGTGGCGGAGGACTTCGATTCGGCCCGGGACCGCCTCTTGATCGGGCGGCGCGACGCTTTCAACGCCCTGATGCCGGAGGAGAAGCGTTCCGTCGCCGTCCACGAAGCCGGTCACGCTTTCGTGGCCATGCTCTCCGAGCACGCCGACCCGGTCGCTAAGGTCACCATCCTGCCCCGCGGCGCGGCTCTGGGCACGACCGAGCAGTTGCCTGAGTCCGAACGCCACCTTTACCCCCTGAGCTACCTCACCGACTCGCTTGCGGTGCGTCTCGGCGGTCGTGCGGCCGAGATCATCGTCCTCGGGGAAGCCTCCACGGGCGCGTCGAACGACCTCGCCGGTGCGACCGACCTGGCGACGCGCATGGTCCGCGAGTGGGGCCTGTCCGACGAGATCGGGCCGGTCGGCTATGGGCCTGAAGGGCCGACGCGGGACAACCCGTTCGCGGGCCGGGCCTACGCGGAGGAAACACAGCGCTCCATCGACCGGGAGGTGGCCCGGTTGCTGCGTGAGGCGGAGATCCGGGCCACGGGGTTGCTCCGCGGGCATCTCGAGGTCCTGGACCGTGTCATCGAACTGCTGCTGGAGCGGGAGACGATCGACGGAAAGGATCTGGCCGCCATCGTGGGCATGCCGGCGCGCAATACCGGCCGGCCCCAGACCCTGGCGCCCCGGGCCGTGGTCGTGGCCGCCCGAGGGGCCAGTGTTATATTGAAGGCCACCTTCGACCAAGAGGGCTTTTCCCAGCGTCGTCGCCAGTCGCGACCGTAAAGGACACCATGTGGCGCAGGAGCCTTCTTAGTCAGGCCGTCTGGCCGTCGGTCGACGGCGGTGCGTCGACGGCGCGCCCGTGACCGCGCCCATCTCGTTTGCACGACCACAACCGCGGCGAGCGGACAACGACGGCTACCTGGACTTGACGCGAGCGGTCCGTGCCGCCGGCCTGTTCCGCTGTCCTCCCTGGCGGGCCGTGGTCAGAGTGACGCTGGTGGGCGGGCTCTACGCCGCCGGCTGGACGGCGCTGTTCCTGGTCGGGGACTCGTGGTACCAGTTGTTCGTGGCCGCCTACCTCGCCCTCGTTTTCGGCCAGGTCGGCTTCCTCGGCCACGACGTCGGCCACCGCCAGATCTTCGGTTCCCGGCGGTGGAACAACGTGGTCGGATTGGCGTGCGCCGATCTGGCCACCGGCATCAGCTACGGGTACTGGGTCGACAAGCACAACCGCCATCACAGCCACCCCAACGAGGTCGGCGCCGACCCCGATGTGGGGCCCGGCGTGATCTCGTGGACGGCCGAACAAGCCGGGGCCAGGACCGGTCTGGGGCGGGTGGTGGCCCGGCACCAAGCCGGCCTGTTCTTCCCCCTGGCGTGCCTGGAGGCGCTTAGCCTGCACGTCTCGAGCGCCCAGGCCCTTCGCACCAGGCCGGTGCGGCACGCGCCCACCGAGGTCGTCCTGCTCCTGGCCCACGCCGCCGCCTACCTGGGCGCCGTCTTCGTAGTCCTGTCGCCGCTACGGGCAGTGGCTTTCATCGCGGTGCAGCAGGGCTTTTTCGGCCTGTACCTCGGCTGTGCGTTCGCTCCCAACCACAAGGGCATGCCCATGCCGGCCCCCGGCCAGAAGCTGGACTTCGTACACCGCCAGGTGACCACGTCCCGCAATGTCAGGGGAGGACGGGCCCTGGACGTGGCCATGGGCGGGCTCAACTACCAGATCGAGCACCACCTGTTCCCGAGCATGCCCCGGCCGCACCTGCGGCGCGCACGGGCGCTCGTGCGCCAGCACTGCCGCGAGAACGAGGTCGCCTACACAGAGACCTCCCTTGGTGAGGCGCTGGTCATCGTGACGCGCTACATGAACGACGTCGGCCTGGCCGCGTCCCGGACCTTCCGGTGCCCCGCCGCCGCGGCCATGGGCAGGCCCTGAGCACGCGGAACGCCTCTCAGCACCGAGTGGTGTAGCGGGCGTGGATGCGTGGGCGTTGCCTGGGGTCGACGCGTGTGGGTGGGATCACGACGGGGGTGCCGTCTTCGCGGATCAGGGCGTGCCAGCGGTCGGCTGTGGGGTTGTGTCCGGGTTCGATGATGCCGTGGTGGTGTGGACAGGCCAGGACGAGATTGTGAAGAGCCGTCGCACCGCCGTTCCACCAAGGGATGAGGTGGTGCGCGTGGCAGGCCTCGGGCGGCTTGTCGCAGCCCGGGAAGATGCAGCCTCCGTCGCGGAGTTCCAGGGCGGCCCGGATGCCGGGGGTCACGAGGCGTTGGGCCCGTCCGACATCGAGTACCTCTGACTTGCCGCCGAGGACCGCGGGGAGCAGGTCGGCG
>PMLI01000115.1:0-191 GCA_003158835.1 Acidimicrobiaceae bacterium | reverse complement strand
GTGATCACGATGCGGGGACGGTCGCCGCCGTTCGACGGCGCCAAGGCCTGTTGGCTGTGAGCCTGGATCATCGCCAGCAGCCCATCGGCTCTTCTCATCGCGGGGGTGATGTACTCGGCGTTCGGATCCAGCGCGTCCAAGGCCCGCTTCTCCGCAGCGGCGTACGCGTCGACGATCCGGATGAACGGCTC
>PMLI01000208.1 GCA_003158835.1 Acidimicrobiaceae bacterium | reverse complement strand
CTGGCCCCAGGCGCTCCTTGAGCACGGGAATGAACTCGTACTGGGCGGGGGTACGTGAAGCCGGCCGCCAGACGAGCACTGCGTCCCAGCCGAACCGTTCCACCGTGCAGGCGTAGATCTCGGCACAACGCTCGAAGATACGGGCCCGTGCCACACCGGTGGACTGCTCGATCTCTGCTTCGGACGGGAAGCGCAGGCCAAAGGCTTCTTCGGTCAGTTCGAACATCTGCTCAAAGTGCGGAGGACGGTCCGGCGCCTCGAAGCGAAGCGCCATGGCTAAGCGCTCCCGAGCGTTCATGGAGGAGCTCCTTCTTCTAGGTTGATTGCTTACCTCCCGGCGGACCGCGCCGCTCTTATTGGCCTGGTAGGAGCGGTAGGGAGCGGCACCTGAGGCCCGTGGCAGAGAAAATTGCATTGGCGACGGCAGGCCCTACTGCGATCATAGGTGTCTCGCCTGCGCCCGCCGACGGCAGGTCGGGACGGTCGAGGAGGACGACCTCCACCGACGGCATATCGGTGAAGCGTGGCACCCGGTAGCGGGTCAACGAAAGCTCGCTCGGACGGCCCTCATACCACGGCAGTTCTTCGAAGAGCGCCGCGCCGAGAGCCATCATCGTGGCGCCTTCGATCTGGTTAGCCACGGTGTCAGGATTGACCAGGGCCCCGCACTCGTACGCCGTCACCAGCCGGGTCACCCGCACGCCTTCGTCAAGCCCCGCAACGACCTCGGCGCAGGTCGCCACCCGGCCTCCCTTTTCGAGCCCGAGGGCGACGCCGGTCCCCGTCCGCCTTTGGCCCTTGCCCCCGTGGCCCTGAGATCTCGGGTGCTGCGGCCAACCGAAGCGCTCCGCGGCCGCCCGCAGTACAGCCGCCAACCTTTCATCGTCGAGCTGGCTGAGCCTGAAGCCGACAGGGTCGTACCCAATGGCGTGAGCCAGTTCGTCGATCACGCACTCACGGGCGAAATTGTTGGCGGTGGCGCCCAAAGCCCGGTAGGAGCCCTGCGCCACCGGGGACAGCGCTGGTTGGTAGCGCAGCCGCCGATCGGCTACGGCATACGGGATGCCGATCCCGGCCGGCCCGGCGTTGATGTCGAGGAAGTCCCAAGCGGACAGAGAGCCGGAGGCGTCGAGGCCGGCCCGCACGTCGATCACAGCCATCGGGCGCAGGTACGCCGACTGGAACTCCTCGGCCCGGCTCCAGTGGACCTTTACCGGCCGGCCAACGGCCCGGGCGAGCAGAGCCGCTTCAAGAGCAACATCCCCGCCGTGCTTTCCGCCGAAGGCGCCCCCCGTCGGTGGCACGACGACCCGCACGTCCACTTCATCCATACCCAGCGCCCCGGCGAGGTGCCTACGCACGCCGAAGGGCACCTGGGTACCAGTCCATGCCGTCAAGCGGCCGCCGTCCCAGCGGGCGAGCGCCGCTCTGGTCTCGAGCGGGACGTGGGCAATGAACGCCGTCGTGTAGGTGCCGTCCACGCGCGTGGGCGCGCCGGCAAGCGCGCCGGCAACGTCGCCGACCCGCTCATCGAGTGGTTGTTCCCATCCCGTCCCGGCGGTGGGATGGGACCGCAGGTAGCCGGCCGGGCCCTCTTTCACCTCTGGGGGCAGGTCCCAGTGCGCCTCGAGCACGGACAAGGCTCGCCTGGCGGTGAGCCGGTCTTGGGCGGTTACCCCGGCAAAACCGCCGTCCCGCACGACCGTCACACCCGCCAGGCTCTCGGCTGCGGCAGTCGTGAGGCTGCGCAGCGTCGCCCCCGCTACCGGGGGTCGCAGGACGGCGCCATAGAGCATGCCTGCTAAGCCGAGGTCAGAGACAAAACGCCGGCGGCCGGTGACGGTGGTCACCCTCGACGGCGAGTATCCCGGGCGACCGACCACTTGCCGGGCCTCCGGGGCCTTCAACACCGGCTCCGCCCCCAGCACCTCGACCCGGCGCACGCCGTCCAGAAGTTGCCTGTAGCCGACGGGCGCGTCGTCCTGGGCCTGGAGGGCGGCCACGACCTGGCGAGCGCCCGCCGCAACGCGGCGCAAGTCTTCTCCGGCGTCAGGCATGGACCGGCTCCCGAAGGTGCCCATGTCGAACGGGCAGATGTCCGTGTCGCCTTGGACGACGCGCACGTCGTCGACCTCGGCCCCGAGCTCCTCGGCCACCAGCATGCGAAACGCCGTCTGGTTGTCCTGGCCGACGTCG
This sequence comes from Acidimicrobiaceae bacterium, assembly GCA_003158835.1. GTDB lineage: Bacteria > Actinomycetota > Acidimicrobiia > Acidimicrobiales > Palsa-688 > Fen-671. The sequence continues at coordinate 2,727 of PMLI01000208.1, read as the reverse complement.
ACCTTGCCGGTGAAGGCGGTGACCAGCCCGGAAGCGGCAATGTGTAGCCAAGCACCCCCGCCCCTTGGCCACTGGCCCGCCGAAGGCAGCGGCGCTGGCCAGACCACAGCCAGGCCGTCGCCGAGCAGGTCGAACCATTCCCGCTCCACAGGCTCGGTCAGGTCCCACGGTCGGTGGGGCCGGAGCGGCTCGACAAGCCCACCAAACCATCGCTGGGCATCGACCTGATCGCCAATCCCGTCATCGGCTGGCGCGCCGGCTTGGCTGCCTCGGGCTCGGGCCAGGGCCGCGGCGCTCTGGACGGCCTTCACGATGCGGACATAGCAGCCACAACGGCAAAGGTTGGGGGCGAGTGCCGCGGCAATACGGCTGTCGTCGGGGTCGGGTTCGGCGCTCAGTAGCGCCGCGGCGCGCAGTGCCATGCCCGGCGTGCAATAACCGCACTGTGAGGCCCTCTCTTCGGCCAGTGCTTGCTGGACCGGGTGCAAGTAGCCTGCGAGAGCCAGGCCTTCGATGGTCGTAACCGAACAGCCGTCAAGCTCGGCCAATGGCGTTTGGCAGGACAACACCGGGTTACCGTCCACGAGGACGGTGCACGCTCCGCACTGGCCCTCGCCGCACCCTGGCTTCGCCCCCGTGAGCCCGAGCTCCTCCCGCAGGAAACCCAAAAGAGTGCCCCGCCCATTCTTTACCTGATGGGCCGCTCCATTGATGGTCAGCGTGGCCATCGGGCGGCTTCGAAGAGGGGCCAGCCCGTTGGTGAGGGCGACCGGGTATAGCAGCGCGGCCTCGGTCGCGAGCGCCCGCTGGTACTCAGCCGGCTCACGAGCCGTCGCGCAGATCGCCCAGGCGCTGGCGCGTGAAGCGGATGTCGTCGAAGGTGACGAGGCACCCGTCACCGGTCGGCGACTGCGCCTCGAAGCCGATCGCGGCCGACGTGGACGTGCCGTCGATGGTGAAGAAGCGGACCATGCGCCAGGTCTTCCCGTCGACGGAAGCGTGGTAGGCGAAGGCGTCGTCGAGCCGGCAGACCCGCAGCCACACCGCCCGGCCGTCGACGACGAAGGCGTTGGCGTCGTCGGAAAAGCCGCGAGTGACCACGGAGACGATCATCGGCTCGCCGTCGGGGGAGAACTCGAAGCAGAGTTTGCCCCACTGGCGGTCGTTGACCCACACGAGCAGCACCCCCGCGTCGTAGGCCGAGGCGAACTCCACGGTGACGCGGGCGCTGAACTGGAAATCGCCGTCTGGGGGGACGCCGAGCAGGGTCGCGGCGTTGAGCATCGACTCGGCGTTGAGCTGGGTGCCCGCTCCCGGGTCGATGAAGATGTCGCTGTGGGGGGCGGCCGAGGCCGTCACCGTGGCGGGCGCCACGGCGATCGTCCACGACGCCTCGGAGGACGGCGAGAGCGTGAAGGGCAGGCCCGGCACGGTACAAGCGATGGTCATGTCGTCTCCATCTGTCGTCGGGTCATTACGCTACGTCGTCGTGCGGGGCTGGGTGCGCCATCCGGTTCGTCGTCGGGGACCAGTCCTCGGCGTGGCTTTCACCGCCCATCATTGTGACTTCGGCCGACGTCGGGAGCAAGACCTGGCTCAGAAGTCGCCCGTGCTCGGTACCAGAAATGCAGCAGGTGACCGATGGCTTCAAGCCAGCGGCGCGCCGGGCACGGGGACGATGGGCGGCCCGGTGAGGGGCCATCCTGTTGAAGTCCATAGCAGCTTGCGGATCTGTACCCATGGGCCCCCTTGGTCCCAGGCGTCGTAGTAGTGGAAGTCGATGAGGTCTCCGGACGGGCCCATGTACACCGACGGCGAGCCGGGGCCGATCATCCCCTCGTCGCTGCCTAGGAGCTCCATGCCACCTCCCTCGGTCATGGCTGTCCCGTTGGGGTCGACGTAGGGCCCGGTCACTTTCTTCGACCGCCCGACGATGACCTCGTACGTGCTCCCGATCCCCCTGCAGCACGAGCCGCTCGATACGAAAAGGTAGTAGTAACCGCCGTGGGGCACTATGTACGACCCCTCTTCCGGATCCGGGGCTGCCGACTCGGACAAGGAGTACAACCGGGGACGAGCCGAGGCAGGCATGCCCGTGGTGGCGTCCAGCCGCAACAACTTGACCCCGCTCCAGAACGAACCGAAAAGCAGCCACTTGGTGCCTGCTGGGCCCTGCACCACGGCGGGGTCTATCGCGTTGTAGTTGTCGGCGGCGCCCGAGGAGAAGACCTCGCCGTCGTCCCTCCAGTGGTAGCCGGGGCTCGCCACGTCCAGGGTGGAGTTGGTGGCGAGAGCGATCACTGAGGTGTTGGACCCCACCGTCGAGGCCGCATAGTAAAGGTGGTACGAGCCGTCGAAATAGGAAATATCCGGTGCCCACAGGTTCGGGACGGCTTCTCCTGGTAGAGCATGCCCGACCCACGCCGGGATGGTCTTGAACACCGTCCCCACCAGGTGCCAGTCGACAAGGTTGGTGGACTCCCGGATCTGGATGTTGCCGCCGTTGACTTGGCCTTCGGGGTCACCCGTGGAGAACAGGTACCACGTGTGGCCTTCCTCGGTCATGCTCGGGTCGTGGACGAAGACATAGCCGGGGACGGGGACAGCTGGGCCGCCCTTCTCGCCACCCGCCGGCCCGGCCCCGGCCGCGCTGGGCGTGTTGCCAGCGCCCCCCGACCGTGCCCCGTCGGCCCCGAACGAAGTCCCGCCGAGGGCGGCCAGGCCGAC
>PMLI01000235.1 GCA_003158835.1 Acidimicrobiaceae bacterium | reverse complement strand
ATAGTGCCCGCAGCGTACCCTCGGTCGGCCATCCGGCGAGATGAGTAGCGGGCAGGCTGAGCGTCCAGGGATGAGTGATCGCGTTCGTGGACAGGTAGACGAACAGACCTGTGGCGAAGACGGCGACCGTCTTGCTGACCGCCAGTGCCAATGAACGACGCACATCGTTCTCCTTCGGCGCCGGCCCCGTAGGACGGCGGGCCCGCAGGTACTCGCTGGTGGCGAAGCTGAGCGCCGCCGCGCCGAAGGCCAGGATGCCGCATGTGTCGCTGCGCAACCATGGGACTGCCGCCCAGTACGGGTACGCCAACCCTCCGGTCTGGAAGCTGGCCAGAAGGCAAACGCTGGCCGCGCACACCCCTGCACCGTACGCCAGCCCCGCCGCACCGGCTTCGAGGGCCAACTTCTGGGGGCTCGGCCGGCCCCGGTCCGGTGACGCCGTCACCGGGTCGGGCACGGCGCCGTTGCCCTCATCGCTCCATCGCCAGTAGCCGTCCCCCGTCCATGGTTGCTCTCGGTCCGGCCAGGGAGGGCGACTTGGCCGGCCGCAGCAAGCTGGCCACCGCGATCAGGCCGGCCACCAGGTTGCCGATCGTCCACGCCACCGCCATGAGCGTGAGCCCCGCTGATGACCACAGTTCGGCCAGGCCCACGATGGTGATGAAGGAAGCGATGTTCAGCACCACCAACGACGTCAGCTGGCCGCGCAGTTTGAGCAGGATCTGCCCGAAGTTGTTGAGCCCGACGATCGGCAGAGCGGCCGCCAACACGATGAGCGGGGTCGTGGCGTTGGCACTGTAGCTGGGCCCGTACACCAGCAGGGCCCAGTGAGCTGCCACCACCACGATTATGGCAATCCCCACTGTCAATGGGAGCAGTACCTTGCCGGCCCGGCGCGCCAAGGCCCCCAGGTCGACACTTTGTTGTGAGCCCTCAGCCAGCAATGAACTGCTCATGCCGAAGGGCACGGCATACGTAAGGTTGGCCAGGTTGAAAGCTATGAAGAAGTAGGCCGCCCGGCGGGGGCCGTCCCCGCTCACGACTATTACCGGCAGGACCAGGAGCGGGAGTAGCTGGAACACGTTACCGACGTAGTTGGCCAGGGAGAACCGGAGCGTCCTCAGGAACACCGCGATGTCTATGCGCAGGCTGGGGCGATAACCCACTCGCCATACCAGGAAGATCAGGCTTGCCACCACCGCCACGCCGCTCGCCAGACCCGTGGAGGCGAAGATACCGAAGGCCGAAAATGCGAGGAACCCACCGAGGAGCGCGACTTTGGTTATGCCTTGGACCACGCCATCGACCAGGAAGTTGTAGTACGCCCGCCGGCGGGCGATGAACACCGAGTCGGTCAGCAAATTAGCCGCCGCGCATCCGTTCAGCACGACGAACGCCACTGCGTTGATCAGATGGGCGCGTAGGAAACCGACGTTCGGTGCGATGGACGGCACCACCACCAGGTACCCGACCGCGATGACCATGGCCAGTCCCGTGCTCAGGACCAGCGCCGTATTGATCTCGGCGTCGGCGTCCTGGGACGTCGGCAGGACGCGGATCAGCGTTTGGCTGAGGCCGAGATCGCTGACATAGGAGATCACCGACATGGCCGAGATCACGGTCGTGGCCCGGCCGATGCTCACGCTCGAGCACAGGTGCGCCGCCAGCAACCAGAACACGAACCCGAAGAGGCCCATAGTCCACGTGGACAGCATGAGGAACAGGGAATTGCGGACCAGATGGTCCTCTGACAGGCGTCGCCGCAGCGTCATAGCGCCGGCACCGCCGCCCGGACCGGGCACCCCCCGGTCAGTGAGTGCAGGATATCCTCCATCTTCTCCACCTGGGCCGCCCAGTCGAACTCGGCCAGCACCCGCCGCCGACCAGCCGCTCCCAGCTCGGCCGCCAGTCGGGCGTCTCCGGCCACCCGCATGAGCGTTTCCGCCAGTGCGCCCGGGTTCCCGGGCTCGACCAGCAGGCCGTCGGAGGAGTCCTTTACGATGGTGGGTAGCGCACCGATACGCGACGCCACGACCGGTGTGCCGGCCTCCCAGGACTCGAGGATGACCGTCGGCAGGGCGTCGTTGGACGTGGTCGGGTACACGATCGTCGCCGTCGCGCTGGCCAGAAGGGAGCGCCTCTCCTCGGCTCCGATCCATCCCCGGAAGCTGACCCGACCGAGGCCCAGCCGGTCGGCCACCTCCCGGTACCGCCCCAGGTCGTCGCCGTCACCGCCGACCACCAGTTCCACCGGGGCGTCACTGGTGCGGCACTGGGCGCACGCCGCCAGGACCTGGTCGAGGCCCTTCCAGGCGTGGGTGCGGTTGAGTTGGCCCAGGAAGACAAACCGCCTCGGGCCCCGGGCGCTCGCTTCCAGCGGTTGTACAGGCACGGCGTTGTTTACGACGAGCGTCTTGGCCTGCCACCGACCAGGAAGGGTGTCCCGGACGTAGGGGGAAACCGCCACGATCCGGTCGGCCCGGGCCAGCAAGCGAGCCCCGGCGGTGGCCTCGTAGCACCGGGCCAGCAAGTTGAACGCGGGGTGGCCCGCCTTCAGCGTGGTGGCGGCATGCAACACGACGACGAGGGGCAGCGCCCCGCAGACCGAAGCCACCACGTTTGCCAGTCCGGGCACCGGCACGTTCACGACGACGACGTCAGGAGAGATCTCCCTGATGACCCTGCGCAACGAGACCGGCCAGGCCGGGCTCAACGGGGTGTTCGAAACGCGCCAGCGAGCCGGCACCCGCCGCACTTGCACGTCGCCGTAAGTCTCTGTCGCCTCGAGGCCGGCCGGCCACCGGACGGTGAGGACCGTCACTGTCGTCCCGGGGCGTGACGCCAGGCTTTGCCCTAAGCGTTTGACATATTCCTCGAGGCCTCCGACGTTGGGGTGGAAGTACGACGCGACCAGCAGTACGTTCATTCAGGTGCTCTGATCACCGGCCGAAGATTTCGGCGTCACCGTTGGCATAAATAAGGTTCTTGTACTTGTTGAGGAACCCGACCGGGTACAGGAAGTCCACCAGGTTGCCGTTCGGGCCGGCCGTCGAGGTACCGCTCTTGGCCGTGTCGGCCCCCAGCATGACGTACGACGCCCGGTATACAGCCGTCGGATAGTTATTGGCGTCCAACTGGAAAGTTGCGTACGGCAGGAACCGCGCCGCTGCGAACGGGTCGGCCTGGATGATGTCACAGCGGCAGTTCGCCGTGTTGAGCCACTGCACGGCCGAGATCTCTTGGGGCTGGGTGTAGTAGTTCTCGTAGTACTCGCCAGCGTTGTTGAGATTGAGCTGGGGCACATAACCACCCGTAATTTGCGGCACGAGGCCGGTCAGCGACACGAAGAGCAGGCCGGTAAGAGCGCACACGGCGATATCTGTTGTCTTGCGGAACAACGGGCGAAGGGCAAATGACGCCCCGACCACGATGAGAGGTGCGAGGACGAACAGAGCTTGTTGGAACATCCGCAGGAGGCCGTAGTCGACCGACATCGTGGGCAGGACGACGCTACCTACGAGCAATACGAGGCTGCCGATGGCGATGTACGTGTACTCCGCCGACATTCGCGGCGACCGCTTCCAGCCCCAGACGAGCACCGCCACTCCCAGGACGGCGCAAATCTGAAGTAGGCGGGCGATAACGTTGCGCAGGAGGCTGTTCAACTCGTACGGGCTCACGCCGGCGGTGCTCAAACGCCGGCCGACAGCCGTCAGCGGTGACCGCAGGGCTTGGGCCGGAGGGGTGGCATATTCGTCCACCACCGAGCTCGGGTAAAAGCCGTTCTTGACCCGGTCGGTCCCTGCTAGTTGGTCCTGTTCCAGGCGCCATACTGTCATCTCGGCGCCGGGCGAGGTGTCGTTCCCCGAAGAAAGGGTGCTGTAGTTCACGTCGTTGCTCTTCGGGCCGCCCGCCACGCCCGTAGCTGCGTCGACGATTTGGCGGAGATCGGCGCTGAACTGGGAGCTGGCGTGCACCTCGACAAAGGACCAACCCCCGAGGAGCACACATGCCAGGCCTATGAGGGCCCAGTTGAAGACGATCGGGCGTTGGTTGGCACGCGTGCTCGACCTTGTGGCCAGGGCGGCAATGCGCCCATTGGACGTGCCCCGCGGTCGGCGCAGCGAAGCGAGCAACCGGCACGCCGTTTTGGAGGCTAGGAGGCCGATGGCCCCGATCGCCAATGTGCCCAGGAAGACGTAGCTCGTCGAGTAGTGCGCCAATGCCATTCCCGCCAGGCAGCACGCGATCAAGGCCCGCCGGGCCCTGAGGTTTGCTCCGCCTGAGAAGGCGAGCCCCAGGATGACAGACACGTACAGGAAGGCGATCTCCTGGCGATTGAGGAAGACGATGTCGTCCACAAATGTCGGGAACGCTATGAACAGCAGGGCGCTGGCGACGCCGAGCCGGCGCCCGAACATGCGCCAGGACATCTCGAACAGGACCACCGGCGCGGCTGCAAACAGGAGCGGGAAGTCCACCTTGTACACGTACGGCGTGGCCACTCGGGTCAGCTGCCATAGCATTTGGGGCAGGATGGTGATGCTCAGGCAGGCGTCATAGCTGGTGTTGGCGGCCGTAACAGACCAGCGTTGTGCTTGGTGGACGAGGGAGAAGGTCCGGAACTCGACCTGGATGTCGTGACCGGTCGTGTACCAGCCCCGCAGCGAGGTCTGGTAGAGGACGGCCAGTCCGATCCCGTAGAGGCAGAGCATGAGCACGTTACGGCGGATGCCTCGGGGGCAGAATAGGAGGAGCACGGCCACGCCGGCCAGGATCCCTAGGGCCAGCTCAGCCACGCCCCCCCCGGCGTTGTTGTTGAGCCGGACCGCGCCCACCACCGCCAGGAGCAGCCCGATCGCCGTCAGGCCGATGACCGACTTCTCCATCGGTCCCAGGGGCACGCGCCGCAGATGGCCCGTACGCAGGCACCGGGGGCAAAGAATGATGATGGCGGCGTTGAAGGCGTCCACGAAGCAGAGGGTGGGTGTGGTCGACAGAGGGTGGGGGTTGCCGAGCCACGGCAGGACGGTGTTGAGGACCAGTCCGCCCACCATGAGGGCCAGTACCGTGAGCGCCAGTGCCAGTGGGGCCCTGGTGCCGAGCCCGCGGACTTTCCTGTTCAGTGCCTTGCACAGGAGCCGGGTCGGAAGGGCCACTTCGAGCAGGAGCCCGAGCGCGGGCGAGAGCCAGCGGACGTTGACGCCACGCGCCACCATGACGCTGTCGATGACGCCGGCCACGATCATGGCGCCCGTCAGGTAGTCATAGCGGTCCAGCTCGGGCGCGGCCGCGGGCGTCTGCGGCTGCGCCGCCCAGTTGCTCGCCGGGCCCATCGCCGGCCCGCCCCTACGCAACGCCATCGTAAATCTCCTCCAGCATCTCGGTTATCCGGGACCACCGGTAGGGCTCCACGAGCTGGCGCCCGGCTTGACCCATCTGTTCGGCCTCCCGCGGGTGGGTACGGAGATCGTCTATCGCCTCCGCCAGCGCAGCCCCGGACCGCGCCACCAGCCTTCCCACGCCGGCCAGGGTCTCCCTTGTCCCGGGGACGTCTGTAGCCACAACCGGCAGGCCGCTCGCCATCGCCTCCAGGAAGCTCAGGGGCATACCCTCGCGCTCCGATGACGACACCAGCGCATCTGCCCACCGGTACCGCTCGCGGAGCTGGCGGGGGGACTGCGCGCCCACCACCTTGACCTGGCCGTCCCGTTGGCCCCGTGCCATCGCCTCGACGTCGTGGCGGAGCTCGCCGTCACCGGCCACCACCAGCTCGGCCTTGGGGCCGAGAAGGCTCACCGCGTCGAACAGGAGCGGGAGATCCTTCTGGGGGCTCAGTCGGCCCACGAACAGCAGCCGGAACGGCCTGCCTTCGTGGTCGCGAGCCACCCGGGGCTGAAAGTAGATGTCATCGACGCCATTGGGAAGTACGCAGATATTCCGTGGCGTCACGCGGTAGCGGGTGACGATCTCGGCCCGTTGCCCGTTGCTCAAGACTATGACCCGCTCCGCCTTGCGCAGCACCGGTCCCAAGACGTTGTCCTTCCACCGCTCGTACAGGCGCTTTCGCCCCGTGGCCCGGACATCCATGTGGTAGTGGGCAACGAGCGGGCCTTTTCCCAGCAGCGCGCCCAGCGCGCCCAGTTCCGGCACGAAGGCCTCGGTTACATGGGCATGAAGGATCGTTCCCCGAGGCAGCCGCGCCACCCCGACCAGGGCGCCCGGGAACAGTTCGACGTTGGCGACCGGACGGCTGCGGTACCGGTTTATGGTCAGGTTCCGTCGCTCTACACGCCGGCGCACCCCGGTCGCACCGGCGCTCGTAGTGATCACCCATACCCGGTGGTGCGCCGATAGGCCCTCGGCCAGACGCTCGGCCACGGTCTCGACGCCCCCCAGGTGGGGCGGGTAGTACGAAGTGATCTGTGCGATCTTCAGTCCCTGCCTTTTCACGACGCCTGTCCATGAAACATGATGTCGGGGCCCGAAGGCAGCAATCGCACCTCGAATTCGAATGGGCCGCTGACCGGTACTCGAAAACGCTCGACCACAACGGACGGGACGGCGGCGCCGAGCCTCACGCTCCCGGCCCGGGCCCGGGATGTCCCCCGCGAGTCGGTTAGGAAGACTTTGTACCTGACCGTGGCCGGTGGCCCGTCGCGCCGGATGCCGAACGCGACCCTACTCGTAACGTCCGGAGCGACTTGAACAGGCAGTGCCGTGGAGGCCGTAAAATACAGCTCGTCGTAGGCAACCGGTTGGCGGAGGATTGACAGCTGGATTTGGTGCCAGATCGGGTTGCGGTACGCCACACAAATGGGGGCGGCCAGCACGAGTGCCGCGCAAAGGGCCCCGGCTAGTAACCGACGCCACCACCACGCGGTTTGCAATAGGCGCCAGTTGTCCTGCCGCCCGCGGGTACCGGGGAGGATGTCACAGGCGACTACCGGCCCGTACGTGGGTGTGTACATTCCGGCGCGACGCCACGGCGCTGCGAGGTCGTTCGCCGCGTAGGCGCGAGAGAGCGTAACAGAGGACACCTGGGCTCCTGCCGTTGACCGGGAGACTTGGCTACCGGGAGTCGGTGATATTGCTTAATGCCACAGCCGGGATATCTTTCCAGCGCGTCCGAGGGGGATCGGTCGGAGCAGCTGTGCGGCCTGCGTTCAGGTACATCATGCGCTTTACTTCGCGACGGCTTCGGCTCACCGAGTCAAGGATCATGCCGGAGAGGAACGACAGGACGGCCGTCACACCCAGGACTCCAACCGTGGCAATGGCCGCGTCATGGGAAGTGGAGGCGACCAGTACTGCGAAGAAGGCCTCCCGCAGGAGGACCGCCAAGGCCCCGAGGACCACTCCGATCATCCCGAAGAAGGTGGCCGGCTTGTACTCCTTCACCAGCATGCCTACAAAGGCGAGGATCCTCATCCCGTCGGGTACGGTCCGTAACTTGCTCTGCGAGTTCGGNNCATCTCGGTCTCGATCTCGAACCCGCGCGAGTTGACCGGGAACGATTTGACGTACCTCCTGGAGCACACACGATAACCGGACAGCATGTCCATGCACCCCTGGCCGAAGATGTACTGGACGACTCCCGTCAGCAGCGCGTTGCCCATACGGTGACCAGGGGGGTAGGCGTTCCCGGCGTTGGGAGCCTCTCGCCGTCGACCGACCACCATATCGAGACCCTCTTCTACCAGCGTCCGTACCAGGCGGGGGGCGGCGGCTGCGTCATAAGTGCCATCGCCGTCCGCCATTACGTAGATATCTGCCTCGACTTCGCTGAACATGCGCCTGACGACCCCGCCTTTTCCGGGACGGGCTTCGTAATGCACGATGGCGCCGGCCTCGCTCGCCACCCGCGCCGTCGCGTCACTGGAAGCGTTGTCATAGACGTGGATACTTGCTGAGGGTAGGTAAGCTTTGAAGTCCCCGACGACGGTCCCGATGGTCAGCTCCTCGTTACGGCATGGGAGCAAGACCGCGATTTGATAGGGACGGTGCACGATCGTTGAGCGTCGCCGGTCAGCGCTGGCGCGTCTATCGAACGGGACGATGTCGGGAATCGCGGGGGAGCCCTCCGTGAGAGATTGTGCCGTGTCAGGTCCGGCGCCGCGCTGAGGCTGTGAGAGTGGCGTCGCACCCGGGCGTATATCTCTGTCGCGCAGGTCAACCGCGCTGTTGACCTGCGATCTCGCCGGTCGGTCGGTGCCGTGCCTCATCTACAAGTTCTCCGTTGTCACGAATTGAAAGTGTAAATGGTGTGGCCCCGCCGGGGAAGCAGTAATGAGAACCGTGGCCGCGTCGTGAGCAAGCGACTACAAGTAGTGACGAGACCGGGCCAATTGCTCCGAAGAGTAAGCAGTTAGCGAGTTCTGCGATGATGCCGGTCTACCTGTCATTGAACTGTAGCGATGCCAGCATGGCCACGTGAGGTAGGCCTAATACTAATGTGGAGGACGTCAGCCTCTTCATGGCGGACAAGTTGCCTGGCATCGTGGACCGAGTAGCAGCTCTCGTCCGTCTCTATGGGGACCTCGACCGTTTGGCGGACGTAGGCCATCGCCTGCAGGTCCCACGCCTCCTTGTGCGAAGTGCCCACCCGCCGTCTGCTTGAATGGGCTGCAAAACAGCGTGCTCTGGCACGAGCGGCCCCAACCGACGCGGGAGCTGACAATGGCCCATATCCCCGACTTGTTGGCCACCTGCTGGACCTCGGCCGGCGACGTGGTCCCGGCCCGCAACGGCGACGTCAGCCCCCTGAGCGTGGAGGCGCGGGTGGCGGCGGTCGCAAAGGCGGGGTACCGGGGGTTCGGGATAGCCGCCCCCGACCTGGCGGTCGTCGACCGTACCATCGGCTATCCGGCCCTGGCACAGCTGCTCGACGAGAACGGGCTCTGTCACGTCGAAGTCGAGTACCTGCAGGACTGGTGGACCAGGGGCGAGCGCCGGCGCGCCTCCGACGAGGTGCGCGAACTGCTGTTCGAGGCGGCGGCGGCGCTCGGTGCAGACCACGTGAAAGTGGGCCTCGGCGACCGGGAGGACGACCTGGACGAGGAGCGCTTCGCGGGCGAGTTCGCCCGGCTCGCCACCGAGGCCCACGCCCACGGCACCCGGATCGGTTTCGAGCCTCCGGCTGACTCCATGATGCCGACGATCATCCCCGCCGCCGAGCTCGTGCGCACCGTCGCCCACCAGGCCGGCGGCCTGCTCGTGGACATCTGGCACATCTTCCGCAGCGGGACCGCTTACGACGAGCTCGTCGAGGTACTACCGCCGGAGTACGTGTTCGCAGTGGAGATCAGCGACGGCCGGGCCGAGCCGGTGGGCACGCTCTACGACGACACCTTCGACAACCGCCTGCCGCCCGGCGACGGCGACTTCAATGTGGCCGGTTTTGTCCGCGTCATGCAGAGCCTCGGCTTTGAGGGCCCGTGGGGGCTCGAAGTGATGTCGACGGAGCTGCGGTCCCTGCCCGTGGAGGTGGCGACCAAGAGGGTATTCGACGCAGCCACGCGGGTATTCGAAACGGTCCGCCCGGCCACCGGCGCGGAGACGGCACCAGGCGGGACATAGGGCCGCGCTGTCCGTGGTCGAGGACAGGGACTGGTGGGTACTGGAGGCCTTGGTGGTGGTAGTGGTTCTGGGAGCCATATAGACCGCCACCAGCAGTGCCGGGACCATGTTGGGGTTTTCAAACGGCTCGGGGGGCGCTGCTCTATGTTTGCCTGGCTATATCAGCTAACAACGACACTAAATCGTTCGGAGACCCCACGCTGAAGTCAGCGTCCTGTGCGACTTCGGGAGCCTCGTCCGAAGCAATTCCCACCGTCCACATGGCTCTTCTCTCCGAACGTAAGGATCTGGCCGCACGGAAGGCGGGGAGGTCGCCGACATCATCCCCGGCAACCAACACGGCGGATGCACCGACATCCCCGAC
>PMLI01000413.1 GCA_003158835.1 Acidimicrobiaceae bacterium | reverse complement strand
CCTCGATGCGGTTGACCAGGGCTACGCCCACGGTCGGGGGCAATGCCCCGGCGAAGCGCACCAGGCCGAGGTCGTCGGTCCAGTGCCGGAAGCCGCGGGCCCGGTGTTGGGCGGCCAGCAGGTCCTCGGCCGGCCGGGCCGCCTGGGCGCGCTGGCGAGCCTCGTCGCGCACCGCCCCCAGGCCGGCGCGCTTGGCCAGGCCCACCAGTTCCTCCTCGCTGCCGGGGGCGGTGACCTGGGCCCGGGCCACCTCGGCCGCCTCCCGGAGCGACAGCTCTCCGTGCGCCAGGGCCTGAGTGGTGGCGGGCAGGTCCTGTAGCGCGCGGCCTGTGTGCAGATCGGCCCGGGCCTCGGCCCGGGTGGTGCCGGCCTGGCGGGCCAGCCAGTCGGCCCCGTCGGCGAAACCACGCTGGCTATGAGCTCCGCACGCTACGGCCCGGGCCGCCGCCCGTACCCGGGCCCCGGCACACGCCTTCTCGGCTTTGGACAGGGCCTCGGCCAGTCGGGCGCAGTCGTCACCGGAGTACAAGGCGGGCACGAAGATGGCGATTTCTTCACACAGGCCTTCGGCCGCAACCAGGACGCCAGAGCCCACGGGCACCTCCCTCCGCACAGTGCATACGCCAATTGGCAGAGGCCGTCACGCCGGGCCCCGAAGCGCGTTCCCAAGACAACCCTAATCGAACGAGTGTTCGATTGTCAAGGGCTGAGGGCTGAGAAAAGGGGTGTAAAGTCAGGACAACACGACAAAGTCCCCGACGTGCTGGGCCGGCAGTCGCTGGCTGGGGGCGGTACTCCGGACCCTGGTAACGCGACATTCGCAGCCCCTGAGGTAGGAGAGTGTTATGACCCAGGCGGGGTCTTCTTTCTTCACCGTCTCCGATATCCCTGCGGCACCAGGGGCGTCGAAGATTTCATCGTCTGGCTCCGCGGGGAGCACGACATCCCAACTGACGGCGCGCCGTGCCTGACACCGGCACGCGCCATCGCATGACCAAGACAGGAGAGCAAAGATGACTTATCAACGGCGAGGCCGCCACTCAGGGCACGTCGCGGGCGGCGCCGCCATCGTGGCGGCACTCGCGATCATGACCTGCTTCCTGGCCCCCACAATTTCACCGGCTTCGGCCGCCACCACCACGTCGACCTCCACCACCACGACAACCGTGCCCGGTTCTGATTGCTCGGCCTCGGCGGACGGGACCGCCTTCGGGCGCTCCGGCTGGGTGGCGAGCACCAACGCTCCCTCTAGCAGCGCCGATGTGCCTGCCAATGCTCTGGACGGCAAGCTGACGACCCGGTTCAGCACCAGCGAACATCAAGCGCCAGGCTTGTACTTCGAAGTGAAACTGGGCACGGCCCAGGTCTTCGACGAACTGGCGATGGAGGTGCCCGGTTCGCCGACCGACTATGCCAGGGCTTACGACGTCGAGGTTTCCACGAACGGCAGCGCCTGGGCCACCGCCGCCGCCTGCGCGGGCACCAGTACGTCCGAGATCGTCAGCTTCTCCACCCAAACGGCGCGCTATGTAAGGGTCGTCCTGACGGCCGGGACCACGAGCGACTGGTGGTCGATCGACGAGTTCAACCTGTACGGCGCGCCCGTCATCACCAGTGCCGCCACCTGGCGGGTGCTGTCCGGGCGCGACAACACCTTCACGGTCACCACCACGGGGTCGCCGGTCCCGGTCCTGAGCGAGTCCGGCACCCTGCCGCCCGGCCTGGTGTTCAAGGCGGCCAGTAACGGCACCGCCACGATTTCGGGCGCCCCGCCTTACAACGCCACCGGCCGCTATGAGGTGACCATCACCGCCAGCAACGGGGTGGGCAACCCGGCCGTCCAGCACCTCGTGATCACGCTCCCCGGCGTCAGCACCACCACGTCCCTTTCGCTATCACCCAACCCGGCGTCAGTGGGCGAGGCCATCACCTACCTGGCCCAGGTCAGCCCCCGGCCGATCGGGGGCGCGGTCAGCTTCTTTGCCGAAGGGGCACCCGTACCCGGCTGTGGCAGCGTCGCCGTCAATACCACCACCGGGCAAGCCACCTGTTCGGCCACCTACTGGTCGAACGAGCACCTAGGGGTGCAGGCGTTCTACTCGGGCGCCACCGGCTTCGGGCCCTCCAGTTCGGCCGTGTACTACGAGGTCGTCAACCTACCCGCCCCCGGGTACTGGCTGGCCACCGCGCACGGCCAGGTGTACGGCTCGGGAGCAGCACAGTCGCTCGGGGACGTCGCTACATCGGCAGTTACAGGGAACGTCGTGGGCATTGCCGCCACCTTGACGGCCAAGGGCTACTGGGTGGTGACAGCCAACGGAACGGTCAACGCCTTCGGTGACGCCCGGTACTACGGCGACTTGCCGGGCCTCGGTAAGCGCGTCTCTGACATAGTGGCCATCGCCCCCACCAGCGACGCCCGGGGCTATTACCTCGTAGGCGCCGACGGTGGTTTCTTCACCTTCGGCGACGCCACCTTCCACGGCTCCCTCCCGGGCATCCACCTCCACGTCAAGGACATAGTGGGGATGGTGGCCACACCGGGTGGTTCGGGTTACCTGCTGGTGGGTTCGGACGGCGGCGTATTCAGCTTCGGTGCCGGCCGTTTTTATGGCTCCCTACCTGGCCTGAGGATCCACGTTCACGACATCAGGGCCATCCTGCCCTCGTCTACCGGAGGCGGCTACATCCTCGTCGGCGCCGACGGTGGCGCCTTTACTTTTGGGACGGGCGTCAGCTTCCACGGCTCTCTCCCCGGAGAAGGGGTCAGAGTCGCCGACATAGTGGGCATAGCCCTAACCCCTGACGACGGCGGCTATTACATGGCCGGTTCCGACGGGCACGTCTTCGGCTTCGGCGACGCCCAGGCCGGGCCGGAGCCTACGGGCCTGGCATCCAACCTGCCGGTGACTGCCATCGCGGGCACGTAGTACCGGCACCCCGCCATGATGCCCCCGGACCGGGACCGGCTGGGGGCATCGTGGCCGGCCGGGCTCACCGAGGGACAGGACGGGAGGTCGTCTACTGCGACCGTACCTCCGAAACGTTTGATGAGGTTGCGGACCTCGATCATCGTGCCTCCGTTCAAGAGTGTTCCCCGCCGAGCGGTGGCTGGACCGCTCTCTCACCATGATCGCCCGCCTGGCCCCGGCCCGCATCAGCCGCAAGCGGGAACTTCGACATCGATCACATGGGTCTTCTCCAGGACCAGCCCATCCTCAGGGAGGAGAAGGCCCCTCGCTCCGCGACCGCGCCGGTTAGCTGGCGAGGAGGTCACGGGCATCGCTGCCCGACAGAGCCCGCCGCAGCTTGCCAATGGCTTCGTGTTCGAGGCGCCGTACCCGGTCGGCGGGAAGGTCGAGCAGCGCGCCCACCGCCCCCTGGGTACGAGGCTCCCCCCGGTCGAGCCCGAACCTCAGCGACAGGACCTGGCGCTCGAGGTCGCCGAGGTGCTCGAGCATCCCGTCGATATGGCTGCCCAGCATCGCTTGGGCGACCATCTCGAAGGGTGACCCATCCGAGCTCTTGGCGACTAGGTCGCCCAGGGTCGTGGATCCGTCGTCGCCGATGGCAGCGTCGAGGCTGAGCGCGTCCCCGTCGTACAGGAACAGCTCGGTCAGCGCGCTTTCCTTTATTTCCAATGCTTCGGCCAGCTCGGACAGCGTCGGAGGCCGGCCACGATCGCATTCGAGCTCGGCCTGGACTCGCCGGGCACGGCGGATCTCGTCGCGAACATGGACCGGGACGCGGACGGTGTGGGCCGTGTTCTCGATCGCCCGGCCGATCGATTGGCGGATCCACCACGTGGCATANNAGGTTGCCTTCCTGGATGAGGTCCAGAAGCGGCAATGACGACCACTGGTACTTGCGGGCGACGGAGACAACGAGCCGGAGGTTGGAGTTGATGAACTGGCTGGTGGCTCGCTCTCCGGCCACGACCGTCTTACGGCGCTCCCGCTTGAGGCGCGGCGCCAGTTCGTGGCCCCTGCCCGAGAGCTCCTCCCGGGCGGTCCGCCCGGCTTGCACGGCATGGCCGAGGCGCGCCTCGTCGGCCTTGGTGAGCAGCGGGAACCTCCCGGCCTCGTCCAGGTACAGGCCAAGCACATCAGGACCGACCGTCATAGTTCGTCTGGTAGCGGAACTACCCATGGTACTCTCCAACCTCGGTTGCTGCGAACATCGCGTACCAGGGTCCGGAGTACCACCCCCAGCCGGAACTCGCCGGCTCAACACGTCGGGGACCTTTGTCGTGCCACTTCGATGCTACACCCTTTTTGGCCGGGCCTCACCCTACCCGGGGCCGTGCTGCGCCTGTGCCTGCGTGGCGGACGCCCCCCGGGCCCCCACGCCTACGAAGTCGGGCCCTCTTGTGAGCCGTCGCCGGGCGGGCCGTGCGCTCGGAGGCATGGCAACGGCTCGTCGAGCAAGCACGCCGTGGAAAGGACCGTAGAGTTCGGTTGACGGCGCCGCCCGGCAGCGGGGAGAGAGAGCGGCAGGCCCTAAGGCTAAGGCTGGACCGGCTCGTCCGCCTCCCCTGTGGTCACCGAAGGTGGTGGTACCGGGAACCGGTCGACCCGGCGGAGGGGGGCGAACAGGACGCCCCAGCCCACAGCGACGACCAGGGTGCCGATGCCTCCGAGGACGACCGACGCGGTGGTACCCAGCAACTGACCGACGACGCCGGACTCGAAGCCGCCCAGCTCATTGGAGGCGCCGATGAACACGTTCTCGACCGCAAGGACCCGGCCGCGCATCTCGGGGGGCGTGGCCAGCGGTACCAGGGTGGAGCGGATGAACACGCTGACGGCGTCGGCGGCCGACAGGGCGAACATGGCGACGAAAGCCAGCGCGTACGAGCGGGTGACACCGAGGACGATGGTCCAAACGCCGAAGACAGCCACCGCACCGAGCAAGGCACGGCCGACCCAGCGCTGGATCGGGCGAACGGCGATGATCAGCGTCATCGCCCCGGCCCCCAAGCCCGCCGCGGCCCGGAGCCAGCCGAGGCCCACCGCCCCGACGTGAAGGCGAACGGCGATGGCCGGCAAAAGGGTCACGGCTCCGCCGAAGAGGACGGCGAAGAGATCGAGGGAAATGGCGCCGAGGATGATCGATTGAGCGCGGACAAATCGCAAGCCCTCTAGCGCCTTATGGAGGCCTGTCCTCGATGCCGGTATCCCGTCCTCGAGGACATGGTCCACCTGGTCGTCGCCAACCGGGCTGAGCTCGCCCGCGCCTGACCGTCCGGCCGCCGGACCGGGCAACCGGATGGCAAGGACCAAAGCGGCGCCGAAGGCGGCCAGCGCAGCCGCGACAACCAGCGGCACCCACACTCCCAACCCGTAGAGCAGGCCACCGAGTACCGGGCCGATGATCGTGGCGGCCTGCGACGCGACAGAGCGACGAGCCACCAACCATGGCACTCCTTCGTTGGGGACCATAGCGGCGGGTATGGAACGCAGCGCCGGCGAGAGGAAGGCCTGGCCCACCCCGAAGGCGAGGACCAGGAGGAAGATCGGCGTGGTCGAAAGGCCTTGGGGGCGGCGGACATACCAGGCCAGGGCCAGAGCTGCAATGGCGTTTGCCATAGCGCCGAAGGCCGTGACTCGCCGCCTGTCAAAGCGGTCTGCGACGGCGCCGGCGACCAGCACGAGCAAGGCGGCGGGCGCGAACTCCGCCAACCCGAGGAAGCCGAGGTCAAGCTCACTGCCGGTCAGGTCGTAGACCAACAGGCCCAGGACGGTGGTCTGCGCCAGATTTGACATCGACGTCGTCAGCGACGCACCCAGCAGGGCGGCGACCTGGGACCGGGGTGGCCTAGTAGGACGGGACGACAAGAACGTTCCCGGACTGTACCGGCCCGGCGTACCCTCGCTCAACGAGCAGGACGCCAGCGGTGCGGAAAACTCGGCGATCGCGTGGTACCGGAGGTCGACGTGAAGGGTAGAGGCCTGGCTCTGGTCGATCTGACACTCCCGGGTGGATCGTTCACAGGTGCCACAGGCGNNAACGGCCACAACGGCCACAACGGCAAAATTGCGCCCAAGAACTTCACGGTTGGTCGTGTGCAAAAGAAAGGGCGTTCGGCTCTACCGGGCCGCCGGCCCGCCGGACCACGCTGCCAGTGAAGTCCACCGGGTCGCCGCCGAGAGGGGGATGTATGGAGAGGGCCTACGGGGCAAAGCCGACACTGCGAGAGTTACTTGAGGAGATCAAGAACGTTACCCACGACCTCCCGGCTTTCCTGACAGCGCCGTTGTACCGGCGACGGCACCTTCATTGGGGAGCCTCACCCGAGGAAATCCACCGCGCCCTTCCCGGTGATGGTCTCCTGCGGCGCGCCCAGTTCAACGCCACGAGGGCGATGACCATCGAAGCCCCTCCCGAAACCGTCTGGCCGTGGCTTGTCCAGGTCGGCTGTCGGCGCGCCGGCTGGTACAGCAACGACCTGCTCGACAACCTGGGCCGCCCCAGCGCCACCACCATTGTCCCGAGCCTCCAGCACATCGCGGTAGGTGAGTGGGTGCCGATGTCCCCATCTCGGGCACCGTCTGAGACGACCGCCTTTAGGATCCACTCATTCGAGATCAACCAGTGGTTGCTCTGGACCAAGCCCGACAGCACATGGGTATGGCAGTTGGCGCCCACGACAGACAATGGCACGCGCCTGGTTACACGTACCCGCGCCGTCTACGACTGGCGCCACCCCCTTATGGCGGTCCTCGGCGTCTTGCTGATGGAGTTCGGCGATTTCGCCATGATCCGGAGAATGCTCAGGGGTATCAAGGCGCGGGCCGAACCACCTGTCCGCAACGCCGGCCGGCCGACGGGTGCCAACGGGATGCGTAGCGCGGCGCACCATTAGCCAGGACATCACGTTGCAGGCAGGACATCACGTTTGTGTCCGCGCCTCCGAGGTCGTCCGGGCGAGGCGCTCGGCCCGTTGCTTGATCCCGAGGAGCATCTTGCGTTCCATGATCAGGCTGCCCGGCTCCATCACGTAACGGTAGAGTGCCCGCCCCAGACGGGGAACACCCGGCGTGGCGATGCGGTTCCGGCTGATCAGCCGGGCGCCCGAGCCCTCGGCTACCACGACCAAGGCCCATACCCAGTTGCCGTCGTCGGAACGCAGCGCTAGGCAACGTTCCGGTTCGAGTACCGCGACCCGCAAGCGGGGGCCGCTCTTCCCGAGTGATTGGGCGTCACCGACTTTGAGATCCTGGAACTCGGGGAGGATCTCGTCGGCGCTGTGCATACCCAAACCGAAAAGGTTCTCGACCCAATCGTAGGTGTATGCCCCACCTCGGCCCGGGCCCATCTGCACCAACCAGGGCCAGATGGCCGCGGGGGGCGCGTCTACCCGAACCGCTCGAGTCGTGACCAGATCCGGCTCCGCCAGCAAATCGTCCCCGGTCAGGGGACTAGCGGCCTCATTTCTCGTCGCTCCCCACGTCAGGCACCAGGTCCTCCATCGAGGGTACGTCCCGACCACGCCGGCACCGACCACGGCCGCACCGCCCAGGGCAACGGATCCAATTCTCAGCGCAACTCTCTTGACCCCAGGAGGCTGGCAGCATTGAGACATTCCCTCACTACATCGCAGCCCTAGTGGCCGAATTAGGGCCAAAGGGCCCATTAATACCGGACATCGAGGAATTGCCCGGCGCCAGCCCGGCGCCGGCCTGCCAGTAAACGGCCGCGCCGATCTGGGCCCGGGTGAGGCCAAGAGACTTCATAGGCAGCATCGACGTTCGCGGCAGAGATCAGCCTGTCCCCTTTCGCCCTCCCACCGGTCGTTGCCTGGGTATGGCCTCGTTCCGTGCCAGCGGCCCCTCCTGCCGTGCGAGGCTTTCGGGCCCGCGACCACGCGGCCTGTGGCGTCTGCAGCCGGGCCGGCGATGCAGCTTTACGGCACCCATCCCGCCACCTCGCCCCCGAGAAGGAGGACCGCTCGTGCCTGAACGTCCCATCCTGACCACCGAGCCCGGAGCTCCCGTCGCCGGTGGCCGAGGGGCGCCCCAAGCCGTCCGAGACCCAAGAGGCTTCGCGGTGAAATTCTACACGCCCGAAGGGAAACTATGACCTGGTCGGCAATAACACGCCGATCTTCTTCATCCGCGACCCACTGAAGTTCCCCGATTTCATCCATTCCCAAAGGCCGGGCCCGTTTACCAACCGGCAGGAACCCGAGAACGTGTGGGACTTCTTCTCGCGCTCACCCGAGGCAACCAGCACCAACTCAGCACCACCGACATCAACATGTACCTCGGGAGCAACCTCAGCGGTCGGTCCTCGAGGTCCGGACGATCCTGGGAGCCATTGCTTCAATAGGGCTTGTGCCCGGCAGCCCGGGTCTTGATGCGGTACACCGAGGTAGACGCGCAAACGAACAGGCTGTGGCGCGTGTCGTCGCCCCAGGCCAGGTTGCCCACAACTTCGGGCGTCTGCACGACACCGAGACTGGTGCCGTCCGGGTCGAAGACGTGAAACCCACCTGGGCCAGCGCAGTAGACATTGCCCTCGGAATCGAGCTTCATCCCGTCAGGGACCCCCGGCCCCTCGCCCGTGACCTCGGCCCAGACCTCTCCCCCGCTCAAAGAGCCGTCAGGTTCTAATCGGAAGGCCCTGATGTGCATTCGCGGGCTGTCGTTCACGAACAGGACTTGACCGTCAACCGAAAAACACAAGCCGTTGGGCTCACCGAAGTCGCTGGCGAGCAGCTGCAGCTCCCCCCCCATTCGGAGCCGGTAAACGCCGCGGGACCGCTGGCTCAGCGCGCGAGGGACGCCGAAGTACTCTTGACGGCCGAAGGTAGGATCTGTGAAGTAGATGTCCCCGCTCGGCGCGACGACTACGTCGTTGGGGCTGTTGAGCTCCTTGCCCTCGAACCGGTCGGCGAGGACGACCAGCGTGCCGTCTTCTTCGCGAACCAACCTGCTGGTGGCGTGCTCGCACGTGATAAGGCGTCCTTGTGGGTCATACGTGCTCCCATTGCCCATGCTGCTCGGGCACCGGTACTTCTGTACCCCGTTGACAGGGTCCCAACGCCACATGGCATCATTGGGGATGTCACTGAAGACGAGAAAACCTCCCTCGTCGCACCACGCCGGCCCTTCGGTAAACCCGAAGCCCGTGGCAACCTGCTCGAGCCCTGCCTCGTCTCCTATGAGTCTTGCCAAAGCTGGGCCCATTGTGGCCCTCCTTGCTTTATCGTCGAAGTCGATAATTCACCAACCAGCGTCGCGCCGTAGAGCCACCGGCACTCAGGCAACGCCAGCCAGGGACACCCGAATGGGCGTAAGCACGAGTGTATACCTCTCCGTGCGCGCCAGTACCGGCTTTACTCCGAACATAACCC
>PMLI01000346.1 GCA_003158835.1 Acidimicrobiaceae bacterium | reverse complement strand
CCGATGGCGCCCCCGTCGCTTCATTTGTGCTGGCCGCCCCCCAACGGCATGCCGAGGTGCTCCTGCCGGCCATCGACGCCCTCTGCCGGTACGCCGCCGTGCCGGTCTCGGACCTGGACGGCGTGGCCGTCGACATCGGCCCCGGGCTGTTCACCGGTCTGCGGGTCGGTCTGGCCACCGCCAGGGCGATCGCCACCGCTCGTGACCTCCCGGTGGCCGGGGTGACGAGCCTGGAGGCGCTGGCTCATCCCCACAGGCGTAGACCGGGTTTGATCGCCGCCGTCGTCGACGCCAAGAGGGGAGAGGTCTACTCGGCCATCTATACCGGCGGCGGGGCCCTGAGAGAGTTGCGTGCCGCCGGGGTCTGCACCCCTGAGACGCTTGCGGCCGAGCTCGCCCGCCTGAGCGAGCGGCCCCTGGTTGTTGGGGACGGCGCCTGGCGCTACCGTGACCTCCTGGCGGGCGGAGCTGAGGTGGCCGGGCCGGCGGACATGTCCCCTTCACCGCTGGTGGTGGCCGAACTGGGCGCGGCACGACTCAGTGCGTCGTCGTTCCCCGAGCCCCTTTACATCCGGCAAGCGGATGTGCGCATCGGTTGGGAGCAGGTCGGGGGCCGGGTGAGGGGCACGGTCGCTTCCAGCCCGGGCCATCCCGCCGACGGCGCCCCCCCGGTCGTCGCCGCCGGTCCGCGGCCGGCCCGGCCCAAGCTGGGACCATGAGGCAACCCGCTTTGCAGGTGGGCCGCCCCGAGGTGCTCATCGGGCCCATGCGCCGCCGCCACCTGCCTGCCGTGATGCGTATAGAGCACGGGGCCCACCCGCGGCCCTGGACGCTCGGCATCTTCAACAGCGAACTGGCCCAGGGCGATGCCCGGTACTATGCCGTGCTGCGGGCCGACGGCAAGATCGCCGGCTACGGCGGCCTCATGTTCGTGGCCGATGAGGCGCACATCACCAACATCGCCATAGCCCCCTCGGCCCGTCGCCGGGGCCTCGGTGCCCGCCTTTTGGCCCACCTGGCCGGCGAGGGCACCCGGCGCGGGTGCGTGGCCATGACCTTGGAGGTGCGCATGGGCAACCTGGCCGCCCAGCAGTTGTACCGGAACTTCGGTTTCGTGAGTGCCGGCACCCGGCCGAATTATTACCCCGAAACGGGTGAGGACGCGCTCATAATGTGGCTTTACAACCTCCAGTCCCCGCCGGTCCAGGAACGCCTGGGTGCGCTGGGGAGAGACCGGTGAAGGTCCTCGCCATCGAGACGTCGTGCGACGAAACGGCCGCCGCCGTTGTCGAAGACGGCCGTCGCGTCCTCTCGTCGGTCGTCAGCAGCCAGACCGACATCCACGCTGATTTCGGCGGTGTGGTGCCGGAAATCGCCAGCCGGGCGCACCTGGAGCTGTTCGCCCCGGTGGTGGCCCAAGCTCTGTCCCGGGCCGCCACGGCGCCGGCCGAGCTCTCCGCCGTGGCCGCGACGATAGGCCCGGGGCTCATAGGTTCCCTGCTGGTCGGCGTGAGCGCGGCCAAGGCGTACGCCTGGGCGTGGGGCGTTCCCTTCGTCGGTGTCAACCATATGGAAGGCCATCTCCAGGCCGCCTTCCTGGAAGACCCGGCCCTGTCGTCGCCCATGGTGGTCCTGCTGGTTTCGGGCGGTCACACCATGCTTATTTGCATGCAGGACGCTTCGCCCGGCGAGTACCTCCTGCTCGGCCAGACGATAGACGATGCGGCCGGGGAAGCCTTCGACAAGGTCGCCCGTTTCCTGGGCCTGGGCTACCCGGGCGGCCCGGCCATCGAGAAGCTGGCCCGGAACGGGTCGCCTGATGCAATTGCCTTCCCCCGGGGCCTGGCCGGGCACGGTTTCGATTTTTCTTTCAGCGGCCTCAAGACTTCGGTGGTGCGCTATGTGAGGGCTAATCCCGGTGTCGACCTCGCCGACGTGGCTGCCAGCTTCCAGGAGGCCGTGGTCGACGTGCTCGTGACCAAGACCCGCAAGGCGGCGGCCGAAGTCGGCGCCAAAGCCGTCTGTACCGGTGGCGGCGTGGCGGCCAACACGGCGCTGCGGGAGCGTATAAGACATGCTTGCCAACAAGACGGCCGTGCCGCGTTTTTACCGTCCCGCGCCATGTGCACCGACAATGCGGCCATGATCGGCGCCACGGCCTGGTACCGCTTGCAGAGAGACGGTCCCACGCCACTCGATGCCCCGGTCGACCCCAATCTCAAGCTCCCCTTGGTACGCCTTAGGTAACGGCCGGCCCTACTCGAAATCGTTGTACGCCTCGGCGAGGTAGCCCGCCTTCTGACCATCGCGGTACGGACGCCGCGAGTGCCTGCTACCGTTTGCAGACCGATGGCACCAAGCAGCTCGAGCGCCGGTTCCTTCCCTCGACAGCAGGCTCGCACCCGCCGGTTTTCCCTCGGAGCGCCACGTGATTTCACGGTCTCCCCCGACGGGGCGCGTGTCGTGTTCCTGCGTTCACCGGCCGGCGACGACCCCGCCACGTCCCTTTGGGCCTACGACAGGGCGACGGGCACGGAGCGAGAGGTGGCCAGTGCGGCCCGGATCCTGGGCGCTACGGCCGAGCACTTGACCGGTGAGGAGCGGGCGCGCCGGGAGCGCAGCCGAGAGTTGGCGGGCGGCATCGTTGCCTACGCGTGCGACGCGGCGGTCTCTCACGCCGCTTTCGCCCTTGACGGCAAATTGTGGTGGGTGAGCTTGAACGCCGAGCTGCCCGGTCCGACCGAGTTGCCCGGCCCGGGCGGGGTGGTCGACCCCCGTCCCAGCCCGACCGGCCTCCATGTGGCTTTCTTGTCGGGGCCGCGCCTTTGGGCCGTGGCCACGACGGGTGAGGATGGGTACGAGGCCCTGGCCGGGGAAGCTGGAGAGGTCACCTGGGGCGCGGCCGAGTTCATCGCGGCTGAGGAGATGGGGCGGTCCCGGGGCTTCTGGTGGTCGCCGGACGGGCGCTCTGTTCTGGCCGCCCGCGTGGACAACAGCCCGGTCGCCACGTGGTGGACGTCTGACCCCTCGTCGCCCGGTACCCCCCCGCAGCCCCACCGGTACCCCGCCGCCGGCACGGCCGACGCCGAGGTCAGCCTGTGGCACCTCCCGCTGGCGGCGGGGGAGGCCGACCGGGCGCAGGTGCACTGGGACGCCGGACGCTACCCGTACCTGGTATCGGTCCACTGGAGCGGTGGAGGCCCGCCGCTCCTGGTGGTGGAGCAGCGCGACCACAAGGCATGTGCCGTCCTGTCGGCCGACCTCGGGCCGGGCACCACGTCTGTCGTGGCGGAGGCCGGCGACCAAGCCTGGGTGGACTGGCCCTCCGGTGTGCCGGCCTGGACCGAGGACGGTCAGCTCCTGTGGGCGGCGGCCGACACCGGGACTTGGCGTCTCCGGTTGGGGGACCGGTGGTTGACCCCGCCCGGGCTCCAGGTCCGGGGGGTGACCAGTGTCGGGCGCTCCATAGTCTTCTCGGCCTCGACCGAGCCCGAAATCGTCGAGGCGTGGCGCTGGTCGGCCTCGGACGGCCTGCAACAGCTGACGAGCACGGGCGGGATCTCCAGCGCTTATGGCGACGGGCCGGTCCGGGTGGTGACCTCCCGGAGCATGGCCTGGGCGGGCGGGCGGGCCGCCGTACAGCTGGAAGGCTCGCCGCCGTCGGCCCTGACCGATGTGGCGGAAACGCCGGTGGTCCAACCGGCGGTCCGTTTTCTTCGGGTCGGCGACCGCCGGCTCAGCGTGGGGGTGGTGCTGCCGAAGGGGCACTGCGGCGGCAAACTGCCCGTCTTGATGGCTCCCTACGGCGGCCCCGGGCACCAGAGGGTGATGGCGTCGAGCGCGCTGTGGCTCGAGGCTCAGTGGTTCGCCGACCAGGGTTTTGCCGTGGTTGTGGCCGACGGCCGGGGTACGCCGGGGCGGGGGCCGGCCTTCGAGCGCGAGGTGTACCTGGACCTGGCCGGGCCCGTGCTGGAGGACCAGGTCGACGCCCTCCACGGCGCCGCCGCCCAGGTGGACGAGCTCGACCTGGGGCGGGTGGGCATCAGAGGCTGGTCGTTCGGGGGGTACCTGGCGGCGCTGGCCGTGCTCGCCCGGCCCGACGTCTTCCACGCTGCCGTTGCCGGAGCCCCTGTCACGGACTGGGCGCTCTACGACACCTACTACACCGAGCGTTTCCTGGGCCGTCCCCAGGCCCAACCGGGCGCTTACCGGCGCTCGTCGCTGCTGGCCCTGGCGCCCGGTCTTCGCCGCCCCCTGCTCCTCATCCACGGCCTGGTCGACGACAACGTCTTTGCTGCTCACACGCTGGCCCTTTCCAGCGCCCTGCTGGCCGCCGGCCGCTACCATGCGGTGCTGCCCCTTCCCGGCATAACCCACGTGGCGGCCCGGGACGACGTGGCCGAGAACCTCCTGCTGGCCCAGGTCGACTTCTTCCGCCACGCCCTGCAGGGCCCGTCCCGCCCTTAGCCGCCCGTCGCCGGCCGAGCTCGGCCGCGGCCGAGGCGGAGAGAAGGGTTTGTGCTAACTCCCGGGGGCCGCTATCGTTAGCACTCGTCAGGTGAGAGTGCTAACCGGAGATCCGGTTGAGACATATGCCAACGGAGGCGACGACATCATGACCTTGCAGCCACTGGACGATCGAATCGTTGTCCGCCCCAACGAGGCGGAAGAGAAGACGGCGTCGGGCCTCGTCATTCCCGATACCGCCAAGGAGAAGCCCCAGCAGGGCGAGGTGCTGGCCGTCGGCCCTGGCCGCCGTGCTGACAGCAGCGGCGAGCTCATCCCCCTCGATATCAAGGTGGGCGACACCGTTCTTTACTCCAAGTACGGCGGCACCGAAGTTGCCGTCGACGGTGAGGACCTGCTCGTCCTGAGCAGCCGCGACGTACTGGCCAAGGTGAAGAAGTAGTGGCTAAGGAGCTGCATTTCGACGAACGGGCGCGCCGGGGGCTCGAGACCGGCGTCAACAAGCTGGCTGACGCGGTCAAGGTGACGCTCGGGCCCAAAGGGCGCAATGTCGTGATCGGCAAGCGCTGGGGTGCTCCGACCATCACCAACGACGGGGTCACCATCGCCAAGGAGATCGAGNNAGCGCAGGCCCTGGTTCGCGAGGGCCTGAAAAACGTTGCCGCCGGAGCCAACCCTATTGCCCTCAAGCGGGGCATCGAGCAGGCCGTGGCGACGGCTGTGAAGTCTGTCCAGTCGATCGCCAAAGAAGTCGACGACAAGGCCGAAATCTCCCAGGTGGCCGCCATCTCGGCCGCCGACGCCTCGATCGGCGAGGTCATCTCCGATGCCATCGACAAGGTGGGCAAAGAAGGTGTCGTCACCGTGGAGGAGTCCAACACCTTCGGTGTCGAGCTCGAGTTCACCGAGGGCA
>PMLI01000526.1 GCA_003158835.1 Acidimicrobiaceae bacterium | reverse complement strand
GCTGTCCATCCCGGGCGGTAGCATAGCCGCCGGTGCCAGCCAGCCGTTTCGGACACAGCCCGGCCGAGGGGCCGGGCGGGCCCGGACGCATGGGGGAAATGGGCTGGCGGGTGGTCGGGAGATCACACCGGCTCGTCCAAACGGTGCTGGACCAAGCCGCCGCTCGCTGGTCGGCCAAGCAACCACTTCCCCTACCGTCGCCGGCAGGCAAGGGGGCCACGAACCGCGATGAGGGAGCCAGGACCGCCACGTTCGCCGACGTGACCGCCTGCTACCGGCTGCTCCTCGGGCGCCGGCCCGACGTGGAAGGCTCCCGTCACTACCGGCAACGGCTGGGCTCGGGGCCGCTCAGCGTCCACGACCTGGTCGAAGAGTTCCTGGGCAGCGTGGAGTTCACCCGGGCCCACGCGGCCGGAAGGCGGGGTGCCCGGCGAGCCCACGAAGTA
The DNA here is from genome assembly GCA_003158835.1 of Acidimicrobiaceae bacterium. GTDB lineage: Bacteria > Actinomycetota > Acidimicrobiia > Acidimicrobiales > Palsa-688 > Fen-671. Next base: position 5,628 of record PMLI01000526.1, on the reverse strand, counting down.
GTCGAGACCCGGGAGGGCTTTCGCATCCATGTCGACCCCACTGACTACGCCGTCGGCCACACGGTGGCCCGCACCGGCTGCTACGAACCGGACGTTTCGGCCACCCTGCGGGCCGTGCTCGGCGAAGGGGCGACCTTCGTCGACATAGGCGCCAACATCGGGTGGTTCAGCCTGCTCGGCGCCTCCCTGGTGGGCTCAGCGGGCAAGGTCGTCGCCATAGAGCCGAACCCTCGCAACGTCGCCTTGCTCCGCCAGAGCGCGCGGGACAACGGTTTTGGCAACATCGAGGTGCTGGCGGTTGCCCTGTCCGAACAAACGGGCGCGGTGGCCTTGGAAACAGACGGCAGCAACGGCCGGATCATCCCGGNNAGATCGACGTCGAGGGCGCCGAGCCGCTCGTCCTGCGGGGTGGTACGACTACGATCACCTCGAGCCGGCCCGTATTGATCAGCGAGTTCTTCCCGTTGGCCCTCGACAGTTCACCATGGGGAAGCGCGCCGGGTTACCTAAGCACCCTGCGGGCCCTCGGTTATCGTTTGTCGGTGATCGGCCACGAGGGCGACCGCGACGACAGCGAGATCATGTCCCTGGCCGCCGCGCCCGGCCAAGACCACGTGGACCTTCTGGCCCGGCCTATTTGAACCCGGTCGGGGGCCCACCCGGCACTAGCCGAACAGCTTGGCCAACCGGGCCATGCCTTCGGCCAGGTCGTCGTCGGCCAGCGCGTAAGAGAACCGTCCGCAGCCCGGGGCACCGAACGCCTCACCGGGCACGAATGCCACCTTTGCCTCGTCCAGCACCAGCTCCGCCAACTCCAGGGTGGTAGAGGGCACCCTGGACTGGGCACCGACGGGCTGGCCGAGCAGGCTGGCGAAGCTCGGAAAGGCATAGAAGGCACCCTCCGGTTCGGGGCACAACACGCCCGGAAGATCGGACAGGGCCGCAACTATGGCCCGGCGACGGCGGTCGTACACCGAGCGCATCTCCTTCACGTCCTCAAGGCCTCCGGTGAGTGCCGCCAGAGCGGCCCGTTGGGCGACGTTGCAGACGTTGGAAGTGGAATGGCTCTGCAGGTTGGCCGCAGCTTTGACCACATCGAGCGGCCCGATCAACCAGCCCACCCGCCAACCGGTCATGGCATAGGTCTTGGCCACGCCGTTGACGACGACGCAGCGCTCAGCCAGCTCCGGCACCAGTACCGGCATCGAGTGGAAGCGGGCCGAGCCGTACACCAGGTGTTCGTAAATCTCGTCGGTCACCACCCACAGACCGCGCTCGTCCGCCCACGTTCCAATGGCTCGAACCTCGTCCTCGCCATAGACGGCGCCGGTCGGGTTGGAAGGCGAGACGAACAGGAGCACCTTGGTCCGGGGCGTAAGAGCTTGCTCGAGCTGAGCGACCGAGGCTTTGTAGCCGCTTTCGGGGGTGGTCTGGACCTCGACCGGCACCCCGCCCGCCAGCCGTACCACCTCGGGGTAGGTGGTCCAGTAGGGAGCCGGGAGCAAGACTTCGTCTCCCGGGTCGAGCAACGTGGCAAAGGCCTCCTCCACGGCCTGTTTGCCGCCGTTGGTGACCAGGACCTGCGACGCCGTCACCTCGAAGGCACTGTCGCGGGCCGTCTTCTGGGCTATGGCCTCCCTGAGCTCGGGCAAGCCCGCGGCGGGCGTATAGCGGTGGTTGCGCGGTTCGCGGCACGCCGCCGCAGCCGCCTCCACGATGTGGGCCGGGGTCGGGAAGTCCGGTTCGCCGGCGCCGAAGCCGATAACGTCCTCCCCCTGCGCCCGCAAGGCTTTCGCCTTGGCGTCAACCGCGAGAGTGGCGGACTCGGACACGGAGGCGATGCGGGCAGACAGGCGGTGCCGGGGAGGAGGAGCCATCAAGACATGGTCGCGCAAGGGGTGCTCCGCCCGCATGATTTATTTGGGCTCGACATTGGGCGCGACGTATAAAGCAAGCTCGGGGGCATTAGTCCACTATCCTCGGTCAATGGGCAGTGAGCGGGCCGCGGGCGCCCGCGCCGGAGCTTTGGTCACAGCTCGACCCTCCTCCCGGTCCCCATTGCCCTGGCGTGCCGTGTCCTTGTTGTCTTTGCTGGCGTCGCTCACTGTTTGGTGCGCGCCCGCCGCCGGGGCGCTCCAGCGGTCCGATCACTCCCGCACCCTGGTGACGTCGACAACAACAGCACCCAGGAAACCCCGGGCCGCCCTCGCCACCGGCCCCCTTCCGGCGTCCGCTTCGTACGTCCTGGTGGATGTCGACACCGGCAACGTTCTGGCCGCAGACCACGAACACGCCCGGCTCCCCCCCGCCAGCCTCACAAAGATCCTGACCGCTCTGATCGCCGTCACCTATCTGCCCGCCGGGGCACGGGTCCCGGGCACCGCCTTGTCCGCCCACGCGTACCCGAACGACGTCGGCATCGAAAAGGGCGTGGCGTGGCCGCTGCACGATGTGCTCGAGTCACTCTTGGTCCTGTCTGCAAATGATGCCGCCTACTCCCTGGCCCAACGCATAAGTGGCTCGCTGGCTGCTTTCGGGACGGTCATGGACCGGTCCGCCGAGCAGCTCGGAATGACCGACGTACCGCAATTCCACGACCCCGCCGGTCTGGACGGCACCGAGGGGTTCGACGGTGGCAACCTGGTGAGCGCCCGTGACCTGGCCATCGCCGGCCGCGATTTCTTGCAGGTCCCCGAGCTCGCTCGCATAGTGACCCAGAAGAGTTACCACTTCGTCGACCCCACCGGGACGGCTCACGACCTCCCGAGCATGGACTATGCATTCCTGGTCAGTTACCCCGGCGCTATCGGCATGAAGACGGGTTTCACCGACAAGGCCGGGAGCTGCATCATGGCCGCCGCCAAGCGCGACGGGCGCACGATGCTGGCCGTCGTAATGAACGGGTACAACCCCACGCAGAGCGCGATCGACTTGCTCAACCAGGGTTTCCGGGCTCCTGTCTCAGCCGAGCCCATAACCGATCGGTTACCACCACCCACGCGGCCGAGGCCCAGGCCACCTCCGGGCGCGACGTCGTCACCCCGGTCACCGGGCCACCCCGGGGGCGCTCACGGCGGTCAAGTGACGAAGCGAAGCGCGAGTGGCCCCGTACCGGGAACGGCGAGCCGTGGGCCAGACAGACCGAAACGGGCCGGCCCGCGGGTAGGAGCGCCCGGGGCGGCGGCGGTGGGCGTCGGCGCGGCCGCGGCGCCCCGGAGGCACGGCCTGAGCTCCGTGCTGAGCGCGTGGCCCGCACAACTGCTGCTGTTGCTGGCCGGGACGGCCGCTCTCGTCGCTTTGTGGGAACTGTGGTCCTGGCAACAGGTGAGCGCCCGGGGCCGACGTTCCGTCAAGCCCTACCGGCCGGGACGGGCGCAAGTCAACGGGATCGCGGGCGGCAGGCGGCGGCGAGCCCAGCTGGTGGCGTCCTACCGGCGCCACGAGCGACCGTGACGGCTACCCGGCAACCCCGACCGCGGCAAGGTCGTGCTCACCCGGCGCTGACGGGACGCCCCTTCGCCAGCCGTAGCTCGCCCGCGGCACCAACCGGGACCACCGGCCAAAGGGGAGCCACGACGCCCGGCCCCGCCGCCAGCCCCGAGGTCCCGCCCGCCGACGCCGGAGCCTGAGCCTGAGCCGGTTGCCCCAGCGCCGGCCTCGGGTCGGGGCCACCACGGTTGGGCCAGTAAGCCAAGGCCCGCTCCGCCAGGGCGGTGATCGTCAACGAGGGATTGACCCCGGGATTGGCAGGCATGGCGGAGCCGTCCACTACGTGTAGGCCGGGATATGCGAAGACACGGTGCCACTGGTCGATCACGCCGTCGAGAACGGAAGCCCCGATGGCGCAGCCGCCCAGGAAATGCGCGGTCATCGGGACGCCGAATATCTCGCCCCAGGTGCCCGACGGGTTGCCACCTATCCGGCCGGCCAGGCGCCGTACCACGTCATGACCGATAGGCAGCCACGTCGGGTTGGGCCGGCCATGGCCCTGGCGGGTCATCAACCTGTACCCGCCCAGCAGACCGCGCCGCGCCGACACGGAGAGGGAATTGTCCCGAGCCTGCATGACGAGGGCGATAACCGTGCGCTCAGACCAGGCCCGTAGGTCTAGCTGGCGGAAAAAAGCCACCGGTTGGCGGGCGGCCGCTCGTAGCAACGGGGCCCAGCCCGGGCGTTCCCCTTCGGCGCTGGCCGGTCCGTCCACCAAAAGAGTGCCGAAGAGGCCCATCAGGTTAGAGCCACGCCCGTAGCGGACAGGCTCGACGTGGGTCCCCGGCTCGGGGTGAAAAGACGAAGTTATGGCTACGCCACCGGTGAAATCGGGGTGCCGGTGCCGGCGGGGGGCGATCGCCCCCAGCAAGGACTCGGAATTGGTGCGCGTCAACTGGCCCAGCCGCGGGGACAGATGAGGGAGCTTGTCCGACAGGGCCATGGCGTGGAGCAATTGCTGAGTTCCGAAAGCCCCCGCCGCCAGCACCACGTGCTCGGCCCGCAGGGCTCGCCGCCGGCGCCAGGCCCCGGCCCAGCCCGTGGCAACCGTGCCCACTTCCCAGCCCCCGCCGTCCATGGGCTGCACCGACCAGACCGTTGTCAGTGGCAGGACGACTGCCCCGGCCCGTTCTGCCAGGTACAGGTAATTGGTGAGCAGAGTGTTCTTGGCCCCGTGCCGGCACCCGGTCATGCACTCCCCGCACTCGAGGCAGGAACGCCGGGCCGGGCCGGCCCCGGCGAAGTACGGGTCGCCCAGCGCGGTGCTGGGCGGGGTACCCGGAGGCCCGAACGCGACCCCGACTGGCGCCATCCGGAAGCTGTCGGCCACCCCCATTTCGACGGCGACCTCGAGCATGGCCTGGTCGGCAGGAGTCATGGTCGGGTTCTCGGTCGCTCCCAACATGCGCTTGGCCTGGTCATAAAAAGGCGCCAGTTCCGAACGCCAGTCGGCCAGTGCCGCCCACTGGGGGTCGTCATAGAAACCGGCCGTGGGCTCGTAAAGGGTATTGGCATAGTTGAGCGAACCACCGCCGACGCCGGCGCCGGCCAGTACGACGACGTCGCGCAGGAAGTGCACCCGCTGTATGCCGAAGCACCCGAGGAAAGGCGCCCACAGGAAACGCCTGATGTCCCAGGAAGTGCGCGGCAAACTGGGGGCGTCAAAACGCCGGCCCGCTTCCAGCACCGCCACCCGGTACCCCTTCTCCGATAGGCGCAGGGCCGCGACCGAGCCACCGAAGCCGGAGCCGACGACAATCACGTCGTAGTCCAACGGTCGTACCAGCACGGTCACCGGGCCTGGCACCGGGCCTGGCACCGGGCCTGTCGCCCGGGCCTGTCGCCCGGGCCTGGCCGCGGCCGGCGCCGGGCTGACGTCAGCCTCCCGAAACGTCTTGGGGCCTCGGGCTCCCCGAGGCGAGGAACGGCATCATCGACCGCAGTTGAGCGCCGACCTTTTCGACGGGGTGCTCGGCCCCCTCCTTTTGCATACGATGGTAATTGGGCAGGCCGTCACGGTTTTCCTTGACCCACTCCTCTGCAAATGCGCCCGACTGGATATCGGCCAGGATCTGCTTCATCTCCGCCCGCACCGACTCGTTGATGAGCCGTGGCCCGCGGGTCATGTCCCCGTACTCG